>JBQTHS010000095.1:0-64010 GCA_052389635.1 Bacteroidota bacterium
TTCATCCGCATCATCACCCAAAACGTAAAAGAAAAAGAGGAGAGACTCCTTAACCTTGCCTACAGTTCGCTCAGGAAAAGAGTAGCCAAAGCGCTGGTGGATATCCACACCAAATTCAATGCGGAGAATGTGAACAAACCCCTGGAAATCTCAAGAGAAGATTTTGCACACTATGTAGGCACAGCCACTGAATCTTTGATCAGGACACTTAGTGATTTTAAATCAGAAAAGCTGATTGAAATAAAGGAGGGTAAAATCTCCGTGGTGAATATGGATAAACTCAGGAACCTCCTTTATTAAAATAAAAACCCCCGCCGGCAACTGAAAGGCGGGGGCTGTGCTTCCGCACTCATCCCATTAGTTCACAGAGATGCTTTTTACTTTTTTCGGCTCCTTCACTTCCACTTTGGGAACAGCTATCTTTAGTTCCCCGTTTTTGTACTCTGCATCAATTTTGGAGTAATCACAGTTTTCAGGAAGTGTGAAACTGCGGCTCCAGCTGCTGTAGTTGTACTCCCGGCGGTTGAACCGGCCATTCTGTTCTTCCTTTTGCTCCCTTTCATGCTCTGCACTAATGGTTAGCATGTCATCATATGCTTCCACTTTAAAATCCTTTCTTTCCAGCCCGGGGGCAGCAATGCTGAGGCGGAAATCCTTGTCTGTTTCGGATACGTTTACCGCGGGTACGTTTATCACTTTACTGTAATTAAAAAATTCATCCAATGGTGCGTTGAAGAATTTGTCCATCCACCCACTTTCAAAAAAAGAGGGCCGGGAAGTTCTGGGTTTGTCCAATGCTTTGTTTTCCATATTCATATGTTTTATTGGTTGAAATATCAGCAAAAGCAAGGTCGCCTGTTTTCCTGCTGCCAACAATGAGACATATAAGCAGAAGAGCTGATTTTTATCAGCGATTTGTGAAAAAGCTTTAATGATCAGCGTCCCGGTTCAGGTCATACTCATCCGGCGCTTCTCCTTTTGTTTTCCCTGTTGATATCTCCCGGCCATGTTCATTTTGCTGTTGCAGGGTCCAGTTGTCGGTCATTGTCGTCTCCAGCCACAGGTTACCGGATTTACGGAATACCTGTATGGCCAGGCTGAACTGTTCTTTAAAAAGATTTTCGAGTTCATTTACTTTCATCTCTTCCATGATTTCAATGTCTCCGTCAGTGATCTGCGCCTGGCTGTCGCCTATCTTCCGGTTTTGCGGGATGATTTGCTGTGCGGAGAATCCGGAACGCTGCATCAGCCTGTTATTAAAGAACTCAATCTTCAAAAAAGGAAACAGCCGGTTGAACTCTTTTTGGACTTCACTGATAAGACGGTTAGGCGCAATGTGCAGGTGCATGGTAATCGGGTTAGTAAACATAAATGGTAATTTTTTCACAGGAACCACTTTTGGCATCCCTGGGAATACGGATGATCAATTCACCGTTCCTGTATTCTGCATGGGCCAGCAGGGCTTCTGCATCGGGGGGCAGGCTGAATGCTCTTGTCCAGTCGGTGTAATTATATTCACAGCGATCATTCACAGCATCTGCCGGAAAAATTTCTTTTTGGGCCGATATGGTAATGACAGATTGGTTTATTTCAATACAGAAATCATCCCGGTGAAGTCCGGGCGCCGCCATCACGACAAGATATTCAGTCGCCGTTTCAGATATATTGACCGCTGGCATCAGCAGCGCCGGGTCGATCATATTCTTTTCATCTTCAATTTCTTTGAAGTGAAGAACCTCAACTTTTCCTGCCGGAATATACCTGTTACAGGCTGTCCCTGGATACATACGGGATTGTTTTATCTAACGAAAATCGGGTGCAGCGCCGGCGATTAAAATGATATATTGCAGCTAAATTGATGATTTATATCAGCCCAGGTGAACTGAGTGGGGTCATCGCTGAAACTGTTTAAAGTCAGAATCGATTTGCTTGATAACAGGCTAATTTTGGTACATGAATGAAATAAAACCAATCAAACGGAGTGTTGAGCTGCAACCCCTGAGCCGTGAGCATCATGATGGATTATTATATGTATGGAAAATACGTCAGGGGCTTAATAATAATACCGATATCGAAAAGTTAAGGGAATATACCGGTTGGTATTGGAAAAATCATATCCGGCCACACTTCTTCCAGGAGGAAAAAGTGCTGGCAACCCGAATGCCGGACAACCCGCTGGTGCAGCGGATGAAAAAAGACCATGATTATATCCGGGAACTGATCATAGCAATTGACAAAGATCTGCACCGCCAGGATCTTATCAGGCTTGCTGACCTGATTGAACAGCATATCCGGTTTGAGGAAAGGGAACTTTTCGGGTACATGGAGGAACACCTGGCGCCAGAAGAGCTTGCTGCGATACATACCCAACTGGAGAAACACCCGGTTTCCTGTGAGGAATGGAAAAATGAATTCTGGGTGAAGAAAAAAGTAAGCTGATCAGTCCTCAAAAAAATCTTCCATATCCCTTCTCTCCTTTTTGGTGGGGCGGCCAATTTTGCTTCTGCGTTTGCCGGTATGGAAACTTGCCGCCTGGTATTGCAGTCTTTGTATCTCTTCTTTGGGGGTAATATCAGTATAATGTTTAATGGCTTCGGATGCCGCCACTCTTTTTCCCAGCAGGCCCGATACTTTTATCCGCCAGCGTTTAGCTTCAGTTTTCACTTCATACTCATCGCCCACATTTACATTTTTGGATGCCCTGGCCTGCGAACCCGCAAACTTCACCTTACCCATATCGCAGGCAGCAGCGGCCATAGTTCTGGTTTTAAAAAGACGGATGGCCCAGAGGTATTTGTCCAGCCGCATTTTTTCTTTTTCTGCCATTTGTGTAATAAAACAGGGGGGGTGAGTTTATATTTTACCTACTTTACCAAAGCAAAACTAAGCGTATGAAAACAGTTCCTTCAAGACTTTTTTTGATCATCTTTATTTACTTGCTGCCCATTCTTGTTTATTCGCAGGGGGGAGTGACCTGGAGTGCAGACGGCAACGCTTATTACAGGAATGAGGGCGGTGAAATCGTAGAATACCAGTTACCCGGGAATGAAAAAAAAGTGCTGGTAAAAAAGGAGAACCTGAAGCATGCAGGCGCTGAAAAACCACTGACCATACGAAGTTTCAAATTCTCTTCTGATTACAAAAAAACACTCATCTACACCAATACCAAAAAAGTATGGAGGCTTGACACACGGGGTGATTACTGGCTGTATGATATGAGTAACAGCAAACTGAAACAACTTGGCAAGGGCCGTCCTGTCTCCTCACTCATGTTTGCAAAATTTTCCCCGGATGGGAAAAAAGTGGCTTATGTAAGCGGGTATAACCTCTATGTAGAGGACCTGGCAAGCGGAGCTGTAAAAACACTGACGAAAAACGGTAACCGCAAACTGATCAACGGTACATTTGACTGGGTGTATGAAGAAGAATTCTTTTGCCGGGATGGCTTTCGCTGGAGTCCCGACAGTAAGGCAATCGCTTTTTGGCAGATTGATGCGCAGGGTACAAAGGATTACCTGATGATCAATAATACCGATTCAATTTACCCGCAGGCAGTACCGGTTGAATACCCGGTAGCGGGTGAACCCCCTTCAAAATATAAGATCGGGGTGATTGATATCGCTACCGGCAAAACCAGCTGGATGAAAATCCCCGATGATGGAGTGTGGAGAACTTATGTACCCAGAATGGAATGGGCTTCCGGCAACAGCGAACTGATCATTCAGCACCTGAACCGCAAACAAAATGAAAGCACTCTGTTGCTTTGCGATGTAAAGACCGGGCTGTCCAGAACGATTTACAAAGAAAAAGATGAGGCGTGGATTGATATACTTCCTTCTTGGGACCAGGACTATGTAAACGGCGGGTGGGACTGGCTGGACAACGGGCAGGAATTTTTATGGGCAAGTGAAAAAGACGGATGGCGGCACCTCTACCGCATCAGCAGGGACGGGAAAAAGGAAACGCTTATCACCAACGGGAAATATGATGTGATGGACATCAGCACCATTGATGAAAAAGGGGGCTACGTTTATTTTCATGCTTCGCCGGATAATGCCACACAGAAATACCTGTGCCGTACAAAATTAGACGGCACAGGTTCTCTCGAAATGATATCACCTTCTCATCAAAAGGGAACACATGCATACCGCCTTTCACCGAATGCGAAATTTGCACAGCATAATTTCTCAAATTACTTTACCAAACCTGTAAGCGAATGGATAACACTGCCCGATCATAAAGGAATAAACGGTGAGAATAAGGTAAACGATACGCTGGCCAAATCTGATAAATCAAAATCAAACATTGAGTTTTTCAAAGTAAAAACGGAGGAAGGCGTGGAGATGGATGCCTGGATGGTAAAGCCGGCCAGCTTTGATCCTGCCAAAAAATACCCGGTTGTATTTTATGTATATACAGAACCATGGGGACAAAACGTAACAGATGCCTACGGTACTGCCGATAATTTTTTGTACAAAGGCGATATGAGCAAGGATGGCTATATCTATATTTCTATTGATAACCGCGGCACACCGGTACCCAAAGGAAGGGAATGGAGAAAAATAGTTTACCGGAAAATCGGACTGGTGAATATAAGGGACCAGGCCCTGGCGGCAAAAGAGATCCTGAAATGGCCGTATGTGGACAGCAGCCGGGTCGGTGTTTGGGGCTGGAGCGGTGGTGGTTCAGCCACACTCAATCTTATGTTCCAGTATCCCGGGATCTATAAAACAGGTATTGCTATTGCGCCGGTAGCCAACCAGCTTACCTATGATAATATTTACCAGGAGCGGTATATGGGATTGCCACAGGAGAATAAAGAGGATTTTGTAAAAGGCTCGCCCATGACATACGCCAAAAACCTGAAGGGGAAATTACTGTATGTGCATGGCACAGGTGATGATAATGTGCATTATAACAATGCAGATATGCTGATTAATGAATTGGTCAAGTACGGAAAACAGTTCCAGATGATGTCTTATCCCAACCGGACACATAATATATCGGAAGGAGAGGGGACCAATGAACATTTATCAGGCCTGTACACAAAATTTTTGAGAGAACATTGCCCTCCAGGGCCGGTTGCCCCGGGCGAGCAACCCAAACCGGTAGTTCCGGCAAAAGGATTTTAGCAACTTTCCCCTGAACTTCGTTCGTTCCCCTTCAGGGAACCCCGAAGGTGGGGCTTTGGAGCCTCAAAGTAAAAACCCCGCTATAGTTGGCGAGGTTTGCTTTTTCCACTGAAAGGGAAATATCAAAATTTCAGACCCGAGAACACTCCTTTTGGGGACAGGGAGGTCTTACATCTCAGCAAAATATTTATGGAAATAGGGAATAGTCTCAATGCCTTTATAATAATTTTCAATATTATACTTTTCATTCGGGCTGTGCAGGTTATCATTGTCCAGTCCAAAGCCCATGAAAATAATTTTAATGCCCAGCTCTCTTTCAAGTATGGAGCAGATAGGGATGCTGCCTCCGCCGCGAACAGGAATGGGCTGTTTGCCAAAAGTTTCTTTCACAGCTTTTTCTGCAGCGAGGTAGCCCTTACTGTCAATGGGCGTCATATACGGTTCGCCGCCGTGGTGCTCAAATGCTTTTACTGTAACACCCTTTGGCGCTATGGAATTAAAATATTTCAGCAGCTTCTTTGTTATTTTTTGGGAAGACTGGTTGGGTACTAAACGGGCTGAAATTTTTGCAGTTGCTTTGGAAGGCAATACTGTTTTGGCCCCTTCTCCGGTATAGCCCCCCCAGATGCCGTTTACTTCAATGGTGGGCCGGATGCCGGTTCTTTCATAAGTGGTATAGCCTTTTTCGCCCCAGAGTTCTTTTACACCCAGGTCTTTTTTATATTCTTTTCCTCTGTAAGGAGCTTTATTGATCAGTTCTCTTTCTTTTTTTCCTGCCTTCACCACATCATCATAAAAACCGGGGATAGTAATATGATTATTTTTATCATGGCAGGAAGCGATCATTTTGGCAAGAATCGTAATAGGATTGGCAACTGCCCCGCCGTAAGTACCGCTGTGCAGGTCTCTGTTGGCTGCGGTTACTTCCACTTCAATATAGCTCAGACCCCGTACACCTGTATCCAATGAAGGATTTTTCATGCTCAGCATAGAGCTGTCGCTGATAAGGATTACATCAGCTTTCAGTAACTGTTTGTTGGCAGCAACAAATTTTCCCAGGTTAGGTGAGCCCACTTCTTCTTCTCCTTCTATAAGGAATTTGATATTAGTGCTCATCGTGTTGGTCTTTGTCAGAATCTCCAGCGCTTTTACATGCATGTAAAACTGTCCTTTGTCATCGGCGCTGCCGCGGGCAAAAACTTTTCCATCAACTATAGCGGGTTCAAAAGGAGGGTTGGTCCAGAGTTCCAGGGGTTCCGGCGGTTGTACATCGTAATGGCCATATACAAGCACGGTGGGTTTGGAAGGGTCAATTAGTTTTTCTCCAAACACAGCCGGATGCCCTTCTGTCGGCATTACTTCTGCCCTGTCGCAACCGGCTTCCAGCAGGCTTTTCTTCACGGCCCCGGCGCATCGCTGCATATCGGCTTTGTGTTCGCTTTTGGCGCTGACAGACGGGATGCGGAGCAGGTCCAGCATTTCATTCAGAAAACGGTCTTTGTTTTTCTCCTGGTAGTCTTTCCAAACTTGTGACATAGTATTTTTTTAATTGGGTGACTGGTTGATTGGTTAATTGGTAAGGGAAAACGAAGATAAGAAGGATGAAATTATTCAGGTTCTTCTGATTTGGGTCTTGAAACAACTGCTTTGGTCACCAGTTTGCTGCCAAACCTTTCTTTGATGTCATCCACCGCTTTATAAAGATTGAGCTTTTCCATATTGTTTTCAAACAAACTCATCTGCATGGTAATGGGTATCATGTGGCTGAAGCGGACACCCAACAACCGGACTGGTCTTCCTTTCTGGTGTGTTTTGCTGAACAAATCTTTTACTTTGGCGATTAATACATCGTCCAAAGCTGTATAATCCACTGTTTCCTGCCTGGAGGTGGTTTCAAAATCGGAGTAACGGATTTTCACTGTCACGCAGCCCGTCATCTTTTCATCTTCTCTTAATGAATACGCCGTTTTTTCCGTAAGCCTCACTAATTCTTTATGCAGGAAATCAATATCGGTATAATCGGTATCAAAAGTGTTTTCATGGCTCTTGCTTTTTTGTTCCCAGTCAGTTGCAATTTCCACGCTACCCCTTCCGTGAGCTTTATGCCATAATGCTTCTCCCCATTTACCTGCAATTTTTTCAAGATGCTCAACAGGGGTTTTGGCAATGTCTTCAATAGTGTAAATGCCAAAACTTTTCAGGTGCTGTTCGGTTTGTTTTCCTACACCGTTTATTTTTTCAATGCCGAGCGGCCAGAGAAATTCAATTTCTTTTCCATGGGGGATTTCCAAAAAACCATTGGGTTTTGCTTCATTGGTAGCCATTTTACTGATGAAGCGGGCAGAAGAAAGCCCGCAGGAAATAGGCAGGCCGGTTTCATCAATGATATGCTGGCGCAATTCTCTGGCATATTTACTTACACCGAAGAATTTATCCATGCCGGTAAGGTCAATATAGAACTCATCAATACTTGCTTTTTCAAACAGGGGCACTTTTGAAGAAATTATTTCAGTCACCCATCTTGAATACTTGCTGTAATCACCACGGCTGGCATTGGTAACTATCACCTGCGGGCAAAGCTGCAGCGCTTTCTTCATCGGCATGGCCGAATGGATGCCGAATTTCCTTGCTTCATAGCTGCAGGCCGCCACCACGCCTCTTTCATAACCGCCCACCACAACAGGTTTGCCTTTCAGGTCAGGATTGTTTCTAATTTCAACTGAAACAAAAAAGGAGTCGAGGTCAAAATGGGCGATATGGTGTTTTGTGTCTGCCACAGATGAACGCAGATAAACACAGAAAGTATTATTGTAAATAAATATCCAGCAATCCTGCCGGTAAAACTACTATCACTTCCTTTTTCTTATGATTAATTTTTTGCAGGGAACCTTCATGCAAAGGTATCAGTACTTCTTTTCCTTTTATTTCCAGCCGGCAAAGTAACTGGTGCGGTTGTTCTATCAGCTCAAGGATTTCGCCAAGTTGTTCTTTTTTGTCAATAATCGTATAACCCAAAAGATTTGCCCGAGACGTTTTGGCGGCAAAATTTTTAAAATCAGCTTCAGACAGCCATACCTTTTTTTGTGAAAGTTTCATGGCTGCTTCTCTTGTGCTTGCGCCTTCCAGTTTTATATAAACTTCGTCTTCGGATTTTATTTTGGCGCTTTCAATAAACCAGGGAATGAAAAGGTCTTTCTTTTCTTCAATAAAAATCGCCTGCAGGCCTTTCAGGGAAGTTTTTTTTCCTAACTCATGTTTGAGCAGCAGTTCTCCTTTCAGGCCATGAACGGCAACAAATTTTCCTATGCTAAAATATTCCGGCATTGAAGCAAAAATCTGTGTAAATCTCCCGAAATTCTTGGGACAAGTTGTGTAATCTGTGGCTAAATAAAAAATCCTGGCTACTAAACCAGGATTCAGAACTTTCAGGATGCGGGATTTATTTATCCTTCACCACCGCCATTACCTTCGGCTTTTCTCTCAGGTCTGCGGCCCGGAGCAGTGCGTCTGGCTCTTTTCTGGCGGTAGGCATCTTCCTGGCGTTTTTTCACCTGCACATCATGCTCAGCACTCCATTTGGTGAATTTTTCCATCGCTGTTGCCTCATCAAACAGGCCCAGCCCCACACCACGAAGCAGGTGTTTCAGGTACAGTACACCTTTAAAGCTCAGGATGCGGCGAACGGTGTCGGTCGGTGTAGCACCTTTGTTCAGCCACTCAAGGGCTTTCTGGCGATCCAACTGGATAGTAGCCGGAACGGTCAGCGGGTTATAAGTACCTAATTTCTGGATGAATTTCCCGTCACGGGGTGAGCGGGAGTCTGCAATTACAATGAAGTAGAAGGGTCTTTTCTTAGACCCGTGTCTTTGAAGACGGATTTTGGCTGCCATTTTAAATAGACATTTAAAGGCGTTAAACAATAATTGTTAGGCCCGGTGGAAACCGGAGAGCAAATATAGGAAAAAGTCGTTAGTCTGTAGTCGTTAGTCTGTAGTCGTTGAATGAGAACTGTACACAGAACCATTTTGTATAAAATGTTCTTAATAAAGGGCTAACGACTAAGGACTCCCGACTCCCGGCTATCTCTTTATGCCCGGCATCATCTTACCCAGCGCACCCATCTTGTTCATATTCTTCATCATACCCCGCATTTGCTCAAACTGTTTCATGAAATTGTTCACCTCCTGGATGTCCTTACCGCAGCCTTTGGCGATACGTTTTTTGCGGTTACCGTCAATCAGATCGGGGTCAGCCCTTTCGGCGGGGGTCATGGAGTTGATCATGGCCTCTATGCCTTTGAAGGAATCATCGTTGATGTCAATGTCTTTTATCTTACTTCCCACACCGGGTATCATCCCCAGCATGTCTTTCATATTGCCCATCTTTCTGATCTGCTCCAGCTGCATTTTAAAGTCGGCAAAATCAAACTTGTTCTTCCGGATCTTGGCTTCGAGTTTTTTGGTCTGCTCTTCATCAAACTGTTCCTGCGCTTTCTCCACCAGCGAGGTGATGTCGCCCATTCCAAGGATACGCTGGGCCATCCTTTCCGGGTAAAATACATCCAGTGTATCCATCTTTTCGCCACTGCTGGTGAATTTGATGGGTTTGTTCACCGTGTATTTGATGGAAATGGCAGCGCCACCCCTTGTGTCGCCGTCTAATTTGGTAAGTACCACCCCGGAAAAATCCAATCTGTCGTTAAATGCTTTGGCCGTATTTACAGCATCCTGGCCGGTCATGCTGTCCACCACAAACAATATCTCCTGCGGATTTACTGCATTCTTAATATTTGTCACTTCGGTCATCATCGCTTCATCCACCGCCAGCCGACCGGCTGTATCTATGATGATAACATTTTTATTTTTGCTCCGGGCTTCTTTTACGGCGTTCCTGGCTATTTCCACCGCATCCTTACTCTCCATTTCAATATGGACATCAATCCCGATCTGCTCCCCCAGCACCCGCAGTTGCTCCATCGCCGCAGGACGGTAAATGTCTGCTGCAACAAGCAAAGGAGAGAGCCCTTTTTTTGTTTTCAGGTAATGGGCCAGTTTACCGCTGAAGGTGGTCTTACCGCTACCCTGTAACCCGGCGACCAGTATAACAGCCGGATTCCCTTTTGCATGGAAGGCAGCTTCCTGCCCGCCCATCAGTTCGGCCAGTTCATCCTTTACGATCTTGGTCATCAACTGGCCGGGAGAAATAGCATTGATCACTTTTTCGCCGATAGCTTTATCCTTTACTTTATCGGTAAACTCCTTGGCAATTTTATAATTGACATCCGCATCCACCAGGGCACGGCGTATCTCCTTGAGGGTAGCCGCAATATTGAGCTCGGTGATCCGGGCCTGCCCTTTGAGGTTCTTAAAGGCTGATTCTAATTTTTCCTGGAGGGAATTAAACATGGGTCACTTTTTTTCACAATCAGGGTAAAATAAAAAGTGAACATCGAATGTTCACTTTTTAAAGAGTTGCAAAGATACAGCTTCGCTCAGGAAGAGTTACGTCGTATGAATAAAAATGTAAAGGTTTATTCCAGGTATAATCTTTTGATTTATTAATCAGGTTCCGAGGTATGTTCTCAGGAGTTTACAGCGGTTAGACGCCTTTAACTTGGTAATCGCCTTGTCTTTGATCTGCCGTACCCTTTCCCGGGTGAGGCTGAACCGTTCGCCAATGTCTTCGAGGCTCATGGGATGGTCCACACCAATTCCAAAGAAAAAGCAGATGACTTCTTTTTGCCTTTCTGTCAGCGCTTTCAGGCTGCGGTCAATTTCTGTTTTCAGGGATTCATTATGCACCAGTTCTCCGTCTGTTTTTTCAGCGTTGGGATTTTCGAGTACATCAATCAGTGTGTTTTCCTCGCCTTCGGCAAGAGGGGAATCCATGCTTACATGCCGGGCATTGATACCAAGGGTGGAGGTCACTTCTTCGAGGTCTAATTCCAGTACTTCGGCCAGTTCCTCGGCTGATGGCTCTCTTTCATACTGCTGCTCCAGCAGTGAGTAGGCCTTTTGAATCCGGTTGGTGAGACCCACTTTGTTCAGGGGCAGGCGAACAATCCTCGATTGTTCGGCCAATGCTTGTAAAATACTCTGGCGAATCCACCACACAGCATAGGAAATGAATTTGAACCCCCTTGTTTCATCGAAGCGCTGTGCCGCTTTGATAAGGCCGACATTACCCTCATTGATAAGATCAGGAAGTGACAAACCCTGGTTCTGGTACTGTTTGGCCACAGACACTACAAAGCGAAGATTTGCCTTGGTGAGCCTGTCCAATGATTTTTGACAACCCTGCTTGATAAGGGTAGCCAGTTTAACTTCTTCTTCGGGGGTGATCAACTCTACCTTGCCTATTTCCTGGAGGTACTTTTCTAAACTCTGGGATTCACGGTTGGTGATGGACTTGGAGATCTTGAGTTGCCGCATGCTCATAGGTATGGGTTTAAATGGTGTATTTTAAGGGGTTAAGAATTACTTGTTTGGTCACTTAATGACTCAAAAAATACCCACCACAATGTCCTTAGTTGTTCAGAAAGTATTGAACTTCAGGGCAATTTAAGTAATTAGCCCATCGATGCCAAATAAATTTTGACAACCTTTTAACGCTTTCACCTGCGATTTATTTTAAAACCAGGTTTTTAGCCATCGGAGAGGGGGAAAAATAACCGGCAAAATAATTTGGTGCAAGCATTATTTCTTTATTATTGCATCAATCGCCATCTATTCAGGCGGTTGAAGAATGAGTAAACAATTATACACTTTAGAATTCCCGGTCCGCTGTTCACCATCCATCCTTTATGAATTCCTTTCCACTCCTGCAGGACTGGCAGAATGGTTTGCGGACAAGGTTGACGAACGGGACAACACTTTTTATTTTGGCTGGAACAATACTTTTGAAAAAGCGGAACTGATGGAGAAAGAAAACGATAAATTTATCCGCTTCCATTGGCTTACCGCACCCCGGGAAGAATATTTTGAATTCAAAATTGAAAAATCAGAAATAACCAATCAGACAATACTTGTCATCAAAGATTTTGCCGAAAAAAAAGATATCAAGGACCAGAGTATGCTCTGGGACTACCAGGTGAAAGAACTTTTTCACCGGCTCGGAAACTAACCGGCCAGCATTTTCACTATTTGTTTAAAATGTTTTTCAAGTCTGGGACTGCTTTCATTCCATTGCTGCAAATCAAGTTTGACCGCCAGTTTGATGAATGATTGCCCGCTGATTGATTTTTCAAAATCAATACGGCTGAGCTCAGCCACAGGCCTGTAATTATCATTTTCAAAATGATGCTGCCACGGGTCATCACTCACACAAGAGTAAAAATTGTTTTTGGCAAGCACCGGAAAGGCGGCTGCTATTTTCTTTTCATATTTCTTTTTGCTGCTGCCAGAGAGGTGAAGGGTGATGCTCAGAAAATTTCCCCACCAAAACATTGTCCGTACAGCAAAAACGTTCTTTTGTGTAAAATATCCCGGATAGTCCAGCACCAGGTAAGGCAGCCCCCGGTAGTTTTCTCCTTTGGAGATCTTTGGTGATGCAGTAAGAATTTCATCAGGTAATTTCCCGGCATAAGAGGTTATGATTTCAGCATAGCCTGTTTGCAACAGGCCCAGCAACTCCTTCGTTTTTTGCAGAATGCTGTTCTTTGTTAAAATCCAGTCCGCATGACTGGCCAGTTCCATCTCCTCTTTTGAAAGCCTTACTTTTGCCTTATCCATAAGCTAAGATAAGTGTTCAACAAACTGGATCGTCTCATCATCCGGGCTTTTACCGGCCCTTTTATTGCTACTTTCTTTATTACACTGCTGGTGCTTATCATGCAGTTTTTCTGGTTGTATATTGATGATTTTGTGGGTAAGGGGCTTGATACAGGCATCATACTGGAGTTCATACTCTATCTCAGCGCCACCCTGGTGCCCCTGGCCCTGCCCCTGGCAATATTGCTCTCATCGCTGATGACGTTTGGAAACCTGGGTGAAAGCTTTGAGCTGGTGGCCATCAAATCGGCAGGCATATCATTGCTGCGGTTTATGCGGCCGCTTTTTTTTGTAACATTTTTTCTGGCAGGGGTGGCATTTGTGTTTGCCAACTACGTAATACCTGTCGCCAACCTGAAACAGCGAACCTTACTGGCTGACATTGTGTATGCCAAACCTGCTTTTGATCTGAAAGAAGGGGTTTTCTATGATAAGATACCCGGCTTTGCCATCAAAGTGGGAAAGAAGGAAGAGAACGACAGTGTGATCCGGGATGTTATTATCTATGAGCAGGGTAATCTGCTCCAGGATAATTTCATTGTTGCCCGCAGCGGCATTATGCGGGTAACCGAAAACCGCCGGTTTCTCGAATTTAACCTGAAAGATGGCTGGCGTTACCAGGAACGGGGTAATTTATATGAAAAAACCAATTCAGAATTTATCCGGGTGGGCTTTAAGGAGTTCAAAAAACAGTTTGACCTCAGTTCGCTGGGTTTCAGCAACCGCACCGCCGACAGTGTGAATAAAAATAATGAGAAGATGCTGAGTATGCGGCAACTGGAAAAAGCGATAGATTCTATGAAAAAAGAGAACCGGCTTGCTGCTGAACAGTCAGTCAAAGACCTGCTGCGTCCGTTCCGGTTCACCACTTATATTGACTCACAATGGAGTACAGGAAAAACAACTCCGTCCATAGCAGGCTTCAAAAGTTTTGATGATTTTCTTCCTGATTCCGCCCGGGGTTCTGTGAATGAAAATGTGCAAACAATGGCCCGGTCAATAAACATGACCATGGAATCGCAGGGTATCACCAATGCCTATAAAGAAAGAGAGCTCCGGAAACATAAAATAGAATGGCACCGGAAAATTGTGCTTTCGCTGGCCTGTGTGATATTGTTCCTCATCGGCGCCCCGCTGGGTTCTATCATCCGCAAAGGCGGGCTGGGCACTCCTCTTATTTTTGCCATCATCTTCTTCATGGCTTTTTACTTTTCCAGCACCACAGGTGAAAAAATGGCCAAAGAGGATAACCTGAGCCCCTTTACCGGGATGTGGCTGGCTACTTTTGTGTTGTTGCCCATTGGCGTTTTTCTTACCTACAAAGCCATGCGGGATTCGCATCTTTTCAATAAAGAGTTTTACTACCGGGCCGCCCGTGTTATCGGCAGCATTTTTGGCAGGGGTTGAAAGCGCAAAAATCACCCTTTTGTGGTATAGGCTGGTTCCGGAAAATGCCCAAACTTTATCTTTCGTAACACCGTTTACTCAGGCTGTTGTCCCGTTTACTAAATGGTAGTGGACTGTCCGTATAAATTGTACGAGGTTTATGTACCGAAAATAAAAGGCTATGCAAAACTGCAACAAAACCACAACTGCTGTTCATCTTAATTTATTTAAGAACAGCATATTGCTGTCAGGATTACTGTTGTTTACCGGTCAAATCCCTGCACAGGATATAATAAAAGTACAGAACGGGGCGTCCATTACCGTGCAAAACGGCGCAGAAATCACCGTTCAGGGTGGTGTGTCGCTGGACAACGGAAGCACCCTCGTAAACAACGGCACTATCCGCCTTAAACAGAACGGCGCATCCGGAGCAGCTGATTGGATTGATAATACTGTTACAGCTTATAATTATGGAACAGGTAAAGTGATCTTTAATGGTACCGGCGGGCATACGGTAAACTCAAAAAATACATATGAACGGATTGATGTGGATGCATCGGGGCATGTTGCACTGGCAAGCGATGTGAATGCTAACAAATGGTACCTGGTGAATGGAAGAGTGAACAGTACTTCTTCTTTTAAAGCGATAGCTCTCAGCAACACACAGTTAGCTGTTGAGGCGGATGCCGCCAATACCAATTTCGCCAGCAGTTGGGTAAATGGAAACCTGAGGCGGTATATTCAGCCTTCAGCAGTGAGCAATTATACTTTCCCGGTTGGCGATGCTACAAAGGTGAACAGGGCCGTAATGGATAACCTTACTGCCAGCCCGCTTAACAATCTTACATACATTGATGCTTCGTTTGGCCCCAAGCCGGGTAATGATGCGGGCCTCATGGCTTCGGAAAACGGACAAGGCTACATATCTGTCAACAGCGGAGGTGTATGGTATCTTACACCGGATGTTGTCCCTACATCCGGAACTTATGATGTATTACTGTACTTCAACGGATTCACCGGTTTGTCAGATAACAGTTTTGGCATATTAAAAAGGCCCAATGCCTCCTCCAATGCAGCCGACTGGACATCACCTGCCGGAAGCTCATTGCCAGCTAATAACTTGCCAGGGAGAATTGTATCATCCGGCTATGCCCGAAGAAATAATATCAATAGTTTCAGCCAGTTTGGCATTGGAATTCTTTCAGGTCCCCTGCCTGTTACCCTGCTGAGTTTTGATGCCCGCAGGCTCACCAAAGTACGGGTGCAGGTGAACTGGCAGACCGTAACAGAGCAAAACAACCGGGGATTTGAAATAGAAAGAAGACTGGACGGAGAACCGTCATTTGTTCAAATTGGGTTTGCGCCTACCCAAGCACCCGGTGGCAACAGCAGCAGCAGGATAGACTACAATTATACAGATGCCAACGGGTACGCCGGTATCAGTTATTACCGGCTGAAACAAGTGGACATAGACAATCATTTCACCTATACCCATATCAAAGCGGTGAAAGGAATGGGTGATACGCAAGTGAGTGTATTGCTTTATCCCAATCCCAACCACGGCCAGTTTACTATCCGGCTTGACGGCGTGACAAGGCAATACGAAGCCGTAATAACCGATATGGGAGGAAAAGTGGTACGGCAGCTGAGGCTGGGCAATAGCAATAACGTAAATGTAACCGGGCTGAGCGCCGGCACCTATATCATCCGCATACCGGATGTATTTGGCGAAGGAGATTCCTTCACTGAAAAAGTAATGGTCATAAAATAATTTGAACCAACCTTAGCCTTTACGGCCCTTGTTGTGGTAGCATAACAGGGGCCATTTTACTTTGTACTACGTAGCTCAGAAAGTATTTCATGGCCTGTCAGGAAAGGTCTCAACTCAAAAACTAAAATCATCTGGTTTAATCAACAAACTTTGACGTTTATCTCAGGAGCGTAGTAGTATTTCTGTATATTCGGAAACCTAAAACGAAAAGCTATGAGATGCTTATTACTTTTCATGCTTACAGCCCTCGTTGTCAGTTGTAACTCGTCAGGTAAAAAAGACTCCAATAAGAAAATGGATGATACGGCAAGGATGGATAATCCTCCCGTACAAGTGCAAAAACCCGAACCGGTAAAAGGAACAGCCGCCGATGTACCGGCCACTATTAAAGTAAAAGGCGCTATACAGGAAGTATGGAAATGGAATGATAATATGGGAGAAAACCTGCTTATCACCTCTGTGGTGGCCCCTTTTGATGACAAAGAGAAAAACGAATATGGCGAAGAAGGGCAAACTGCGGAACTGCATGCTTTTCATTATGTCAAAAAAGACGGCGACTACCGGCAGGTATGGATGATGAGCGATAAGGAAAAAGCCTGTCCTTTTGATATTACCTGCGAATTCATCAGGGATGCCATCAGCATTACCGATTTGGATGCAGACGGGATAGCTGAAACAACTATCCAGTATAAAATTGCCTGCCGAAGCGATGTATCCCCGGCGATGATGAAACTGATTTTGCATGAAGGCGAAACCAAATATGCATTGCGGGGGCTTATGTGGTATGGTATGGAGGAAACAAAATTTGAAGTAAAAGAAAACAATGCAAACCTGGAAAAACTACCCGGATACAAGGGCACGGACGATGAATATTTTAAAACTTTCGGACGATATGAGTCGGAAAAGGATTTCAGCGGGGCGCCCCCGGAATTTATTGCTCATGTCCGAACCCACTGGATACGTTTCGTAAAGGAAAGTTCAGAATAATTTTGCAGCTTGAAAACATCTGAGCAAAACCTGAATATACAGAAATGGGTGGCAGCAGTATCAGTACTTCTGTTGCTGATCAAGCTATTTGCTTATTACCTTACTCACTCCGTCTCCATCCTCACTGATGCGCTGGAAAGCATTGTAAATGTTTCAGCCGGGTTTATCGGCCTCTACAGCCTTTACATTTCATCAAAGCCAAGGGATATGGATCATCCCTATGGGCATGGCAAGGCAGAGTTTATCTCCGCTTCTGTGGAAGGAACCATGATTGGAGCTGCCGGGGCCATTATTTTATACAAGGCCGTTCAGCATCTTATTAATCCAGTCGAACTGCAGAAAATTGATTACGGAATTATCCTGGTAGCGGCAACGGCAGTCATCAATTATGTAACGGGTTATTTCTGTCTGCGGACGGGACAGTGCAACAATTCTGCTGCATTGATTGCAAGCGGCAGGCATTTGCAAACAGATACAGTTTCCACAGTTGGCATTATTGCAGGGCTTGCCTTGCTGTACTTCACCGGTTTCAGGTGGATTGACAGTGTTGTGGCCATCCTTTTCGGTTCATATATTATTTATACAGGCTACCGGATTGTTCGTTCTTCCATTGCAGGTATTATGGATGAGGCTGATATGCTGCTGCTGAACCGGATGGTGCAGGTACTCAATGCCAACCGCAGGGAAAATTGGGTGGACCTGCACAACCTGCGGGTCATAAAGTATGGCAGTGTGCTGCATGTGGATTGTCACTTCACGGTTCCCTGGTATCTTAATGTGCATGAAGCCCACCGTGAAATTGATGCCCTGGCCGGACTGATACGAAAGGAGTTCGGGGAATCGCTGGAGCTGTTTGTTCATTCAGATGGCTGCCTGCCTTTTTCCTGCAGGATTTGCAGTAAGGAGGGTTGTAATGAAAGACAGCATAATTTTGAAAAGAAAATTAACTGGACCCTGGAGAATATTTCGAGTAATAAAAAACATGAGCTTAACTAAAGAAGAGTATGACAAAAACAACTACCAAATGGAGGAATGGGCATGAGTTTACCAGCCATCTGGACCATAACAGCATTGAAATAGACGGAGACAGGAAAAACGGGTTTGGCCCCAAGGCCCTGCTTTTATCAGCCGTGGCAGGCTGCTCCGGTATTGATGTGGTGGATATACTGGAGAAAATGCGGGTGCGGTTTTCCGGCCTTGAAATCGAGGTGGAGGCAGATCAGACGGATGAGCATCCCAGGGTGTATAAGGATATTTATATTACTTATAAAATAGGAACAGATGCAGCTAATGAAGATAAGGTGAGAAAAGCAATTGATTTATCACTTGAAAAATACTGTGGAGTGTCTGCCATGCTCAGGAAGAATTCACCCATTCACTATAAACTGGTGATTGAATAAGCACAAACCATGCTTTCCAAAAAATCGCAATATGCTTTTAAAGCGCTGGCTTATCTCACCGAAAAGTTTGACAAGGGGCCGGTGCTTATTTCAGAAATAGCGAAGAAAAAAAAGATACCACTTAAGTTTCTCGAAAATATACTGCTGGAGCTGAAAAAGGCTGATATGCTTGACAGTAAAAAAGGAAAGGGAGGGGGCTATTTTCTTAAAAAGGCCCCGGATAAAATAAAAGTGGCAACAGTCATACGGTTAATAAACGGCCCGATAGCCATGCTCCCCTGCGTAAGTCTTTATTTTTATGAACGTTGCAAAAACTGCAACGAAAAACACTGCGGCCTTCACGACATGATGATTGAAGTAAGGGATGCCACCCTGAATATTGTGGAAAACCGCACTTTGAAAGACCTGGTGCTGTAACTTAACAGTTGATTTTCGCCAACGACCGTTTGTGGCTTCGGTTCCTTTAAGTCCACCAAGTTGGTAGAGTAATGTTTTAAACCTATTTTTGTCACTTTAAAACCATTATTATGGCACTGCGTCTCGGGGATATTGCCCCCAATTTCAAAGCAATAACCACAGAAGGTGAAATAGACTTCTACGAATACCTGGGCAATGGCTGGGGAATTCTTTTTTCACATCCCGCAGACTACACACCGGTTTGTACCACCGAGTTGGGCAAAACAGCCTTATTGAAAGAGGAATTCGCAAAAAGTAATACCAAAGTACTGGCCGTAAGTGTTGACCCGCTGGACAAACATATCGGCTGGCGCAATGACATCAATGAAACTCAGCACTGCACGGTAGATTTTCCCATCATTGCTGATGAAGGCCGGGAGGTTTCTCTTTTGTACGATATGATTCACCCCAATGTATCGGAAACTGTAACAGTCCGTTCGCTGTTTATCGTCGGGCCGGATAGAAAAGTCAAACTGATGATCACTTACCCGCAAACCACCGGCCGTAATTTTTATGAAGTACTGCGGGTGCTGGAATCATTGCAACTGACAGCAGGCTACAGTGTGGCCACCCCTGCCGACTGGAAGCATGGTGAAGATGTGATAGTGGCATTGTCAGTATCCACTGAAGATGCGCATAAAAAATTCCAGAAAGGGGTGAAAATTATAAAACCCTATTTACGCTATACTCCTCAGCCCAATGTTGACTAAGGAACTGAAAGAACAAATAGAGAACTCTTCGCTGAAAGACAGCCTGCGCCTCGTGGCAAACCTGTATCCGGGGCAGGTTGTTTTTTCGTCTTCGCTTGGGCAGGAAGACCAGGTGATAACGGACACGGTTTACAGAAACAATATTGGGGTAAAAATTTTCAGCATTGACACCGGCAGGCTGTTCAATGAAACATACGAACTGCTGGAAAGAACAAATGCACGGTATAGAGAAGCCATCCGGGTTTTCTTTCCTGAGCCGGCCGATGTGGAAGAGTTTGTGGTGGCAAAGGGTATCAACAGTTTTTATGAATCAGTGGAAAACAGAAAGGAATGCTGCCATATCCGGAAGGTGAAACCTCTGAACCGGGCATTGGCCGGCGCCAGAGTCTGGATCACAGGTCTGCGGGCAGAGCAATCAGCTAACCGGAAGGAAATGTCTGTAATAGAGTGGGATGAAGCAAGACAGCTTTACAAGTTTAATCCGCTCATGAACTGGAGTTATGATGAGGTGCTTGATTATATAAAGGAATTTAATGTCCCATACAATCCTTTGCATGATAAAGGGTTTATCAGTATCGGCTGCGCACCCTGCACCCGGGCTGTTGAACCGGGCGAAGATGCAAGAGCCGGACGCTGGTGGTGGGAGACATCACCAAAAGAGTGCGGGTTACACATGGTAGCGGTAAAACAGGGATAACTTTTTTTTAATTTATAAATCTATAAAATCAGTAGACTAATAACCTTCACATGAATAAGTATCAACTGGACTATCTGGAACAATTAGAGGCGGAGGGTATTCATATTCTCAGGGAAGTAGCGGCCCAGTTTGAAAGGCCGGCTTTGCTTTTCAGTGGAGGCAAGGATTCTATTACACTGGTCCACCTGGCAAACAAAGCATTTGCTCCGGGCCAAATCCCTTTTCCGTTAGTGCATATTGATACCGGCCATAATTTTCCCGAGGCGCTGGATTTCCGTGACCGGCTGGCAGGGCAAGCGGGTGCGAACCTGATTGTCAGAAAAGTGGAAGACAGCATCAAACAAAAAAACCTTACGGAACCGAAAGGAAAATTTCCCAGCCGCAACTGGTTGCAGACCTTTACGCTGCTGGATACCATTGAGGAATTTCAGTTTGACGCCTGCATCGGCGGCGCCAGAAGGGATGAAGAAAAGGCGAGAGCCAAGGAGAGGATTTTTTCAGTACGGAATGAATTTGGTCAGTGGGACCCCAAACTGCAAAGACCAGAGCTCTGGAATATTTTTAATGGCAGGATACACAAAGGAGAAAATGTGAGAGTGTTTCCCATCAGTAACTGGACAGAACTGGACATCTGGAGTTATATCCGCAGGGAAAAGATTGACCTGCCATCCATTTACTTCGCCCATGAAAGGCAGGTGATAGAGCATGAGGGGCAGCTGGTAGCCATCAGTGAATTTGTTCAGCCTGATCCGCAAGATATTGTTCTTACAAAAAAAGTCCGTTACAGAACAGTGGGTGATATGACCTGCACCGCAGCCGTGGAGTCTGAAGCGGCCACACTGGATGAAGTGATCAATGAGATCATCTCGACAAGGATCAGTGAAAGAGGCGAAACAAGAATAGATGATAAAGTAACGGAAGCAGCCATGGAGGACAGGAAAAAGAATGGCTATTTCTAATAATAGGTTTAAAACGACAATATGGATTTACTAAGATTTATTACGGCCGGCAGTGTGGATGATGGCAAGAGCACCTTGATCGGCCGCCTGCTCTACGACAGCAAGAACATCCTCATCGATCAGCTGGAAGCGCTGGAAAGATCAACCAAAAACAGGACAGATGGTTCAGTGGATCTGGCGTTGCTGACTGATGGCCTCCGTGCAGAAAGGGAGCAGGGTATTACGATTGATGTGGCTTACCGCTATTTTACTACCCCGAAACGGAAGTTCATTATTGCTGATGCTCCCGGACATGTGCAGTACACCCGGAACATGATAACCGGGGCTTCCAATGCTAATCTCATTATTATACTGATTGATGCCAGGCAGGGGGTGGTGGAGCAAACCCGCCGTCACTCTATTATCGCATCACTGCTGAAAATACCCCATGTGGTGGTGGCGGTGAACAAAATGGACCTGGTGGGCCACTCCCGTGACCGGTTTAATGACATTGTGATTGATTTCGCCGGAGTGGCAAAACAACTGGGCCTGGCAAACATTACCTATATACCAGTCAGTGCACTGAATGGCGATAATATCGTAGATAAATCTTCCGCTATTGTTTGGTACGATGGAAAACCGCTGCTGCAATACCTGGAAGAAGTGGAAATAGAGCAGGACATCAATCTCACCGATGCCCGTTTCCAGGTGCAGGTTGTCATCCGGCCGCAAACGGAGGAACTGCATGATTACCGGGGTTATGCAGGAAAAATAATCAGCGGTGTTTATAAAAAGGGAGATAAAGTGAAAGTATTGCCTGCCGGTATTGAAACGAGTATCAGCAAACTGGAAACCGGGGGAAGAGAGGTGGATGAAGTATTTGCACCACAGGCGGTAGTTATACAACTGCCGGACGATATTGATATCAGCCGGGGCGATGCCATTATTAAAGCAGGAGATAATCCTTCAATAAGTAACGAGCTGGAAGTGTTGCTGTGCTGGCTGGATGATAAGCCACTGCTGCCCGGCAACAAATACCTGCTGCAGCACAACAGCAGGCTGGTAAGGGCTGTAGTAAAGAAAATTGAGTATAAACTGGATGTAAATACACTGCGGCAACAGCCAGCAGAGGGAAACATCAAACTAAATGAAGTAGTGAAAGCAGTGATTAAAACAGCAGCCCCGCTTGTTTATGATCCCTATCAGCAATTGCAGACAAACGGCAGCGCAGTATTGATTGATGAAACCAGTAATTCAACCGTGGCGGCGGTGTTGTTTGAATAATAATGCAGAACAGCGAAGCATACATAACAATTGATGAATCACCTGAGCAGGAGATTATTGAAGACGGGCTGCTGCCTGCCACCCGACCCGATCTGATATTATCAAAAGAGCAACGGACTGAAAACCGCTGGAAACAAACTGCTACCATATTGCTTATCATTTTCAGCCTGTTGCTTGCGGGTTTGTTTGTCTATACTTATGTCCCTTTTGGAGAGGCTTATACATCTGTTAAGAACTGGTATGGCCGCCTTGAAAGTAATTTTCACTGGATAGTATTGGCCGGGTTTCTTGCTCAATTAGTGGATGGCTCATTGGGTATGGGGTATGGTGTCACCAGCGCCACCGTTCTGTTATCCGCAGGCATCAGCCCGGCTGCTATCAGCGGAAGCATTCATACGGCTGAAATTTTTTCCAGCGCTGCCTCAGGATACAGTCACTACAAGTTTGGTAATGTGAATATGAAATTGTTTAAGGCATTGGTGATACCGGGGGTGATTGGCGCAGCGCTTGGAGCCATTTTGCTTACCTGGCTTGGAAATGCTGATACGGTCTGGTTGCGGGCATTATTAGCCTGTTATACTCTGTTTCTCGGAATAAAATTCCTGCTCAATGCTTTTCGCAAACGGCAACGGCAAAAAAAATTCAAACATTACAGCGCCCTGGCAGGGGCAGGCGGATTTTTAGATTCATTTGGAGGTGGTGGCTGGGGGCCGCTGGTAACCACCACGCTGATCAATAAGGGCCGCAGCCCCAAATATGTCATTGGCTCTGTAAGTCTTACCGAATTTTTT
This sequence comes from Bacteroidota bacterium, assembly GCA_052389635.1. Lineage (GTDB taxonomy): Bacteria > Bacteroidota > Bacteroidia > Chitinophagales > Chitinophagaceae > JJ008. Next base: position 23,322 of record JBQTHS010000095.1, read on the forward strand.
ATCACACTGACAAGCGCCTTTACATTTTTTACATTGTTAGGTGTAAGTCACTGGCAGGTGATAGTGGCCCTGATGATTGGTGGCGTGGCAGCGGCGCCCATAGCAGCAAAGCTGGCAGGTAAAATGCCCCGGAAAACAGCTTTTATTTTGCTGGGCATACTGGTGATATTATGGAGTGTTAGAATATTGTTGAAGTTGCTCTGAGGTTTTTCTTTTGGCCAAACCCAGATCAGGCGACAAGTTTTATAACTAATGGCGGTGGAGAAACCAGGATTGTAACTTGTTACCGCAGCCAGTTTTTAATTGAAGCAGAGATTTTTTCAGCTTCTACTATAAATCCATCATGACCATAGATGGAGTCAATTTCAATCAATATTGAGTGGGGAATATGCTCAGCCATATATTCCTGTTCATGCAAAGGACAAAGTATATCGCTGCTGATACCCATGATTAATGTTTTCTGCTTAATCGTTTTTAAAACCGCTTCCACATTACTGCCCCTTCCCCTGCCGATATGATGACTGTCCATGCTTTTCGTAAGCATCCAGTAACAATATGCGTTAAAACGGTTCACCAGTTTATTGCCCTGGTAATTGATATAAGATGATGCAAGGAATCCATCAATCTTTTCTGAGTCGGAGTCGGTTTGTTTTTGCACCAGTATTCCATAATTGCGGTTCATAAGCATACCAATGGCACGGGCTGCCTTCAATCCTTTTTGCCCGGCTCCTGCATTCATATCCTTCCATGTACTGTCGGCTTCAATGGCAAGACGTTGCGCTGTATGCACCGCAATACCCCATGCACTTTCTGTGGCCGATGTGCCAATCAAAAAAAGATTTTCTGTTCTTTCCGGTTCCATTACACACCATTCCAATGCCTGATAGCCGCCCATGCTGCCACCCATTAAAAGATGAATTTTTTTAATACCAAGTTTTTTGCACAGCAAAATATGGGCATTCACCATATCACGGATAGTGATTAAAGGGAAATCACTGAACCAGGGTTGCCGGGTTTTCGGGTTAATTGATGCGGGTCCCGTGCTGCCATAGCAGCTGCCGAGGATATTGGCACAAACAATAAAATATTTATCAGGACAGATGAATCCTTTTTCACCCACCACACCCGGCCACCATCCGGTTGCATCGGAGTTTGCCGTCAATGCATGACAAACCCAGACGACATTACTCCTGTCAGCATTTAAACTACCATAAGTGTGATAAGCAATGCTGATGCCCGGTAAGGCTTTACCGCATTCAAGAACGAATGTTCTTTCGTAATTGTAGGTTTGCATCATAAATAAGAAACCGGAATGCAAAGTAAAGGCTTGCATCAGTTAGTTTTGTAAAAATCCGGTATGAAATAACAATTATTATGGAACAAAAGCCGATAACAAAAGCCATCCGCATTCAGGCTGATATAACCAATGAAATGGAGCATTCGGTTCCGCTGTTTCTTACCAGCAGTTTCCGGTTCGGCAACGCTGAGCATATGCGGGCCGCTTTTGCGGATGAAACAGATGATAATATCTACAGCCGTTTCAGCAACCCGAATGTGAAAGAGTTTACAGATAAAATGGTGGCGCTGGAGGGAGCGGAAGCAGGTTATGCTACTGCTTCGGGTATGAGTGCGGTATTTGCATCTTTCATGACCAACCTTAAAAAAGGAGACCATTTATTGTCATGCAGCTCAATTTTTGGAAGCACACATACAATCATTACAAAGTATTTGCCTAAATGGGGAATTGAATACGGTTATGTAAATGTAAACAAACCCGAAGAATGGGAGAAAGCGATTAAGCCCAATACAAAGATGATTTACCTGGAAACGCCAACCAACCCGGGTTTGGATATTATTGATTTGGAGTTTGCGGGTAAGCTGGCAAAAAAACATAAACTGATACTGAATGTAGATAATTGTTTTGCCACACCGGTTTGCCAGCTGCCAATCAGGTTTGGCGCAGATTTAGTTGTGCACTCCGCCACCAAATGGCTGGATGGACAGGGACGAGTGTTGGGTGGTGTGATTGTTGGTAAGAAGGAACTGATACAGGATATTTATTTATTCTGCCGCAGCACCGGACCGGCATTATCTCCATTTAATGCATGGCTCCTGAGTAAAAGCCTCGAGACACTTGATGTAAGAATGGAACGGCATGCTTCTAATGCAATGCATATTGCAAAAGCATTGGAAGGGCATCATAAAATCACCTGGTTGAAATATCCGTTCCTAACCGGCCATCCGCAGCATGCCATAGCAAAAAAGCAGATGAAGAACGGGGGAGGCCTGGTTTGTTTTGAATTAAAAGGCGGATTGGAAAGCGGTAAAAAATTTCTGAACAGCCTGCAAATGCTTTCCATGACAGCTAATCTCGGTGATACAAGAAGTATCGCCTCACATCCTGCCAGTACCACACATGCAAAACTCACTGAGGCGGAAAGACAGGAAGTGAATATTACACCCGGGTTGATTCGTATCTCAGTTGGACTGGAACATGCGGATGATATTTTTACAGATATTTTGCAGGCTTTGGATAAATGCTAGGACCTCCATTTTCTCAATTGCTGCAGCGTAGCTCTCATGTCTTTTGGCAGTTCTGCTTCCAGCCTTTGCCCTGCTCCATGTGTACCGGTGAATGACAGCTTTAAAGAGTGTAATGCAAGCCGGTTAAGAATCGGTTTTTCTTCTTCTGTATTTTTACCAAGATTAAATTTCTTTTTAAAAGAAGACAATAAAACGGGTTTGCCATCACCATACAATTCATCACAGGCCATCGGGTGGCCAATATTTTTCATGTGCACCCGTATCTGGTGAGTGCGGCCGGTATGGAGCTGAAACTGCACCCATGAATAGATACCAAAGTCTTCAAGCACCTGGTAATCTGTCAGGGATTCTTTTCCTTTACGGTGGATGATCATGGCGCCGTTTCGGGCCGGGTGTTCGGCAACAGGAGCGTCAATGCTGTCTTTTTTATTCAGGGGGGAGCCAAGCGCCAGCCCAAGATAAATTTTCTCCGTTTCCCTGTTTTCAAACTGCAGGCACAGATGTTTATGCGCTGCTTCAGTCTTAGCAAAAATGATAAGACCGCTGGTCTCTCTGTCCAGGCGGTGAACGGTGAATATCTCCCTGTATTTTTCTTTCAATAGTGTTTTCAGGGATATTTCCCTGCCTTCCCTGTCAGGTATGGACAACAGGCCAGATGGCTTGTTCAATGCAACCCAATCCCCGGTCTCTGCAATTATAAACGCTGAAACTCTCATCTGCCTGTATCATTACTTGCCTTTTCCAAAATGCTTTAAGTCCCGCACCTCTTTTTCCGTCAGGAACCGCCACTTGCCCCTGTCCACATTTTTCTTTGTAAGACCGGCAAAAATCACCCTGTCCAGGTTTTTTACATCATAACCAAGCTGTTCAAATATGCGGCGGACGATCCTGTTGCGGCCACTGTGTATCTCCACACCGATCTGTGTTTTATCTTTTGCATCCGCATAAGCCAATACATCCACACTGGCGGGGCCATCTTCCAGTGTTACCCCTTTCAGTATCCTGTCAAAATCATTTTTCTCTAATGGTTTGTTCAGCGTAACATGATACACTTTCTTTACCTCATTGCTGGGGTGAGTAAGTTTTTGCGCCAGATCGCCATCATTGGTAAGCAGCAGCACACCGGAAGTGTTCCTGTCAAGCCGGCCAACGGGGTAAATTCTTTCGTTGGTTGCACGGCGAATAATATCCAGCACCGTTTTCCTTCCCTGCGGATCATCGGTGGTGGTGATGTAGTCTTTGGGTTTATTGAGCAAAACGTAAACAAGGTTTTTAGTCATGAAGATCTTTTTGCCGTTCACCCGGATATCATCTTTTGTTGATACTTTATGGCCTGGTTCCGTAACCAGTGCGCCGTTTACCTTCACCAACCCTTTTTTTACCATCTCAGCAGCTTCACGCCTTGCAGCCGCTCCTGAATGGGCGATGAATTTATTGAGCGGCATGACAGCAGCTATTGCCGGCTTGCTGTGAGAAACCGGAACTGGTTGTAAACCAACTCCCGGCTCCCGGCTCCTGACTCCTGACTGACTTCGTTTCTTCTCAAAGTACTCTTCTCTTTCTTTTTTAAATTTCCTCTTTTCCTGTTTGAATTGTTCTTTAATGGCTGCATTGCTTTTCTTCGGGGCAAACTTGCTGAAATTGTTGGCTGGTTTCTTTTTCATGAGCAGTATTTGCTGTTTTACAACAGTAATGAGAGGCGAAGATACTACTACGCCCTGACTTCAGCAGGACTACGAAGTACACAGCACAAAAAGAAAAACCCCTGTCCTTTTTAACCTGAGCAGGGGTCATTCTCTTAAAGAACGGATTATTAAATAGCCGTTTCCTTCTTTTCTGTCTTTTTATGGTACATGCCGGGTTTATGTTTTCTTTCTTCTTTCATTTTTTCCAGTTGCTCTTTGGTAAGTATGGATTTCATTGCTTCTTTCTGCCCTTTCATTATTTCTTTGATCTCTTCTCTTTTCTTTTCATCGGGCAGTGATTTGTTGTCACGGATGGCTTTTATTTTTTCACCTGTTTCCTTACGGCTTTTCTCCAGTTTGGCAGATTGGTCATCAGTGAGCCCAAGGCGGGTTTTCATTTCTTCACCTCTTTTCTTTATCATTCCTTCCTGCCGGGCTTTGCCTTCTGCTTTCATTTTCTCCAGCTGTCCTTTTTGCTCAGGGGTAAGAATGCCGTCCACAGTTGATTTATGACTTTTGCGAAGTGATTCCATCCGGCTCTTCCATTCTTTTACAGTGATGTTTTCGTTTTTCTTCAGTTCTCCCAGTTCTTTCCGGAAGTTTTCTTTTTCCTTTTTGAACTGCTCCTTCTGTGCGTCAGTAAGGTTCAGCTGTTTCATGTCCATGCCATGATGACGCTTGTGTCTTTCATGCATTCCGGGTCTGCCGGTTTTTCTTTCGGGTATCTCCTGGGCTTTCACCGCAAGTACAAGGGAGAATGCCAGCGCTGCTGCAATTATCTTTTTCATGTTTTTTGAATTTTGTTTTGTTTGACGCCACCCGGTTTCAGAAACCTTCGCTGATGGCCGCCATGGCTTGTTAATAAAAAAGAACGCATTACAGACCCCCAGAGCCCCGGCAGGTTTAATGCAAGTAGGAAGTTCTTCGTAAACGGCCGGGAAAAGGGACCGCCGGCTTAACCCTTATTGGCCAGCTGACCGCAGGCAGCGTCAATATCCTTGCCCCGGCTTCGCCTGAGCCGGGAGTTTACCCGATGCTTGCCCAGGTATTCCATAAAGGCCTGCACCTTCGCTTCATCCGGCTTTTCAAACCGGGCAAAATCTATCGGGTTGTATTCTATGATATTGATAAGGTCGGCCGGAACCTGGCGGTAAACCTTTATCAGCTCATCCGCATCTTTCAGCGAATCATTAAAATCTTTGAACAGGATATATTCAAAAGTGATCTCATTGCCTGTTTGTTTGTAGAAATAGTTCAGCGCCTCCGTTAATGACTTAATATTATTAGTGTCATTAATAGGCATTATCTCATGCCGTTTGGCATCGTTGGCGGCATGCAGCGACAAAGCCAGTTTGAATTTCACTTTGTCGTCCCCCAATTGCCGGATGCCTTTGGCCACCCCTGCGGTGGATACAGTGATGCGGCGGGGGCTCATCCCCAATCCGTCAGGCGAAGTGATGCGTTCAACAGATCTCAGCACCTGTTTGTAATTCAGCAACGGCTCGCCCATGCCCATAAAAACGATATTGCTGAGTTTTTTTTCATAAGTACTCTCACATTGCCTGTTTATCAAAACCACCTGGTCATATATCTCATCAAATTCGAGGTTCCTCTTCCGGTCAATATAGCCTGTGGCACAAAACTTACAGCTGAGCGAACAACCGATTTGAGAGGAAACACAGGCGGTAAAACGGGAGGTGGTGGGTATCAGCACTCCTTCCACTAAGTGGCCGTCATAAGTCTTGAACCGGGACTTGATGGTGCCGTCGGCTGAATGTTGCGTGGCATCAATCGTTAATGCCGGAAGCGTAAAGGCCCCGCCTAATTTTTGCCGCAGGTCTTTGCTCAGGTTGGTCATATCGGCAAAGCTCATGGCATGTTTTTGCCATAGCCATTCATGTACCTGCTTGACCCGGAATTTTTTTTCGCCCAAGTCTTCAAAATAATGTTCCAGTTCCTGCAGCGAAAGATGCCGAATGTTATTGTTCCTTTTCATCAGGATGCAAAGATAACCCCCGGCTGTGCATTCCCCGGTTTCACTGATATTTGCTGATAAAACTACAATTGCATGAAGGCGGTTTATGTTATTGATGTCGTTCGTACACCGGTTGGCAAATATGGAGGGGTATTAAGCAGTATCCGTCCCGACGACCTGCTGGCCCATGCGATAAAGGCATTGTTGCAAAGAAATGAAAATGCGGATGTGAATGCCATTGAGGATCTGATAGCAGGAGCTGCCAACCAGGCCGGAGAAGATAACCGCAATGTGGCAAGAATGGCCGCTCTGCTGGCGGGTCTGCCGGTAACAGTGGCTGGAAACACGGTAAACCGCCTTTGTGCTTCCGGTCTGCAGGCCATTATGGATGCGGCGAGGCAGGTGATGTGCGGCGATGCTGAACTCGTTATTGCAGCTGGTGTGGAAAGCATGACCCGTGCGCCGTTTGTAACGGGTAAAAACGCTGAGGCATTCAGCCGCACCGCGGAAATTTTTGACACTACAATGGGCTGGAGGTTTGTCAATAAAAAACTGGCTCAGATGTATTACCCCTTTACAATGGGCGAAACGGCAGAGAATGTGGCGAAGCAATGGAGGATTAGCAGACAGGAACAAGATGAGTTTTCCCTGGCTTCGCAACAAAAATATTTTGCTGCCAAAGTTGCTGACAAATGGGCCGATGAAATAGTACAGCTTGAATTAAATAACAAAGGGATGATAAGCTGGGTAGTGAATGATGAGCACCCGAGGGAAACCTCGCTGGAAAAACTGGCAGCATTGAAACCTGTTTTTCTGAAAGAGGGGACAGTAACAGCAGGCAACTCTTCAGGTATTAATGACGGAGCAGCCGCCATGCTGCTGGCAAGTGAAGATGCGGTGAAGAAATACGGATTAAATCCGCTGGCAAAAATTACTTCCATGGCTGTCGCTGGCGTGGACCCGGCCATTATGGGGGTAGGCCCGGTACCCGCCACCCAAAAGGCGCTGAAACGGGCGGGGCTGAAAGTACATGATATCGGCCTGGTTGAACTGAATGAAGCATTCGCCTCACAGTCGCTGGCCTGTGTGGCAGACCTGGGTTTAGATATAAACAAAGTGAACGTAAACGGCGGCGCTATTGCTATTGGGCACCCTTTGGGGTGCAGTGGTGTTCGCATTTCGGCCACTTTATTGCATGAAATGAGAAGAAGCGGGACACGGCATGGTCTGGCCACTATGTGTGTGGGGGTGGGACAGGGGGCAGCTGTTATTTATGAGGGAATTCAATAAAACTTAAACCCGCATTGTAACTTTTTCCTGTAATTTCCGTTCAGAAACATAAACCTCATTGTATGCAAAAAATAGTCTTTGGCATTTGCCTCCTGCTGGTCTGCACGGCCTTACATGCACAAACGGATTCCCTGCAGGAGTATACCGGCAAGTACAAGTTTCCGGATGGAAGCCCGGTTACCGAGATCGGCGTTTTGCTGGAAAATGGGGTACTTACGGCCACATCCGTGATGGGCAACTCGGAGCTCAGAAAGACCGATAATAAGGATGTGTATGAAATTGTGGCCTATGCCGGCACGGCAACTTTTAAAAGAGGGGATGACGGGCAAATAAAAACCCTGCGGATACAGGTGCAGGATGTAGATATGGAGGGAGCGAAAACAGAGGGAGGAATTTACCTGGAACCCGGACTTTTTTCATTTAACCTGAACCGTTCAGCAGCTTGCCCGGGTTTTTCTTACAGATAGAAAACCAGCACAATAGTCATGGGAGGGGCATGTTTTGCCGTCTGTGGAATTTTTTCCATGGACGCTTTGCTTATCCTCCTATATTTGTGCAGCAAATTTTATCTGTCCACTGTCTGGTTAAGTAAGGCTTTGATTGTATTCTAATATTAGGTCTCTGCGCCTGGTTTTGATACATCACTAAAATTTGTTTGTTTTTTATAACTGCTTAAAACTAACTGCATGAAGAAAATCATTACTCTTCTGCTGGGGATGGTGCTTTTATGCGCCTATGCCTCCGCCCAGCGAACTGTTACCGGGAAGGTAACTGACGAAAAAGGCAACGCACTTGCCAATGTTTCTGTACTGGTAAAAGGTACCACTACCGGCACCATCACCAATAATAATGGTGTGTATTCTCTCAATGTGCCGGCCAATGGCAGGGTGCTGATCTTTTCATCTGTTGATATGGAAACAGTGGAGGCTACTATCGGAACCCAGGGCCAGGTGAATGCCACACTGAAGACCATCGAGAAAGCATTGCAGGAAGTGGTTGTAACCGGCTTCGGTACTTCCCGTAAAAAAAGAGATGAAGCAGGCGCTATCTCCACCGTGCTGGGGGCACAGATCGAAAACAAACCCACGGTGTCTTTGGATAAGGCACTGCAAGGTAAAGCAGCCGGTGTTTTTGTCCAGGCCAACAATGGTATCCCCGGTGGTGCCATCAATGTCCGCATCCGGGGAGCCGGTTCCATCAATGCAGGTAACAGCCCTCTGTATATTGTAGATGGTATCCAGCTGAACTCAAGGGACGATGCCGCTTTTACGCAGTCAAACCCGCTTTCTTTCCTAAACCCGGACGATATCCAGTCCATAGATATAATGAAGGATGCCGCTTCGGCAGCCATCTATGGTTCCAATGCTGCCAATGGTGTGGTTATTGTGACCACGAAAAAAGGAAGGGCGGGAAAAACAAAATTTACTTTCAATACCTACTACGGAAAATCGTCTCCGTTGAAAATATTGGATGTGGCCAATGCCCAGCAATATTACCAGCTTCGCCTGGAAGCATATGCCAACTCAAACAACCTTCCAGCCTCTAACCTGACTATGAAAAGAACGGTACTGGCAGAATTGAGGGTACCGGGTGCAGCAGCTTTTACTGATTTCCAGGCTGATTCTGCCGCCCTTGCTCTGACAACCTACGACTGGCAGGATGAAGCTTTCAGAACCGGAACCATCCAAAACTATGAATTGGCTGTCAGCGGGGGGAATGAAAAAACAACCTTCAGGCTTTCGGCCAATTTAATGAACCAGGCCACAATAGTCACCAAGGCCGACTTCAAACGGTATGGATTAAAAGTAGATGTCACCAATAAAGCCACTGACCGGCTTACCCTGAATTCATCGGTGAACCTGAGTACGTTTGTACAAAAACTGCCTTTTGCGACAGATGGCTCTTTCCTGGGCAGCCCTGCCTTCTCGGCATCCGGTATCATTCCCACTAACCCTATTTATAACCCGGATGGCAGTTACTATGGTATTCCCGGTTCCAATCCCGCTAACATCGTTGGAACACTTAACCAGAATATCATTGCCGTAAACGATTTCAACTCTGGATTTCAGCGTACAAACCAGCTGATAGGGAACCTCAATACAGACTACAAGATCACAAGCTGGTTATCGTTCAAACTTTATGGGGGTCTCGACTACAGACTGGTACAGGGGAAATCGGTCCGGGATGCAAGAACTCCTGACGGCTTCAACAGAAAAGGCCTTGTACAGGTGCAAAGCAACTGGAATACCAATATTAACGCTTACGGAACATTGAACTTCGCAAAATCTTTTTCCGGCAAACACACGGTTGATGCCCTTGTAGGATATGAATACAGGAGAGAGAATAATGAAAGCATCACCGCCTCCGGGGATGGGTTCCCCACTTTCCAGTTTACTTCCCTGAATAATGCCGCTAACCCTGTTTCCATTGGGGAATTTTTCACAGGTTTCAGGAGAAATGCGGTGTTTGGGAATGTGAATTATAATTATGACAGCAGGTACCTGATCGGGTTTGTGATGCGGTATGACGGATCCTCCCGTTTTGGTTCCGGCTTTAAGTATGGTACTTTCAGCGGCGTAAAAGCAGCCTGGAATATTGACCGTGAAAACTTCATGACCGGTATGTCTAAAGCAGTATCAACATTGCGGCTGAGATTTAGCTATGGAAGTGTTGGTAATGACCAGATCGGAAATTTTGACGGACTGGGATTATTTGGTGGCGGCGGTGTGTACAATGGCGGTGCCGGTATTGCCTACACACAACTGGCCAACCCTAACCTTAAATGGGAGTCCACTACTATCTCCAACCTTGGAATTGACTTTGGTTTTTGGAATAACAGGATAACCGGTACTATTGAGGCGTATAACAAAAAAACCAGTGATGTACTGCTCACTTTGCCCCTTCAAAGTACAACGGGCTTCACTGGCATCGCTTCCAATATTGGAAAGACCCAGAACAAAGGTGTTGAGCTGACCCTGAATTTTACTCCTTTCAGGGCGAAGAGCAAAGGGGATTTCGAATGGGAACTGGGCTTTGTTTTTGCTTACAACAAGCAAGAAGTAAAAGAACTTTATGATGGCCTGAAAATCCTGCCTTCCAATAACGCCATACAGGTTGGTCAGCCGGTCAATTTTTTATTTACACAAAAATACGGAGGTGTTAATCCTGCCACAGGCCGGCCATTATGGTATGATTCTTTGGGAAATATTACTTACCAGGTACTGGCCAAAGACCGGGTGATACTCGGACCCACCCTGCTGGCGCCTTACAATGGGGGCCTGACAAGCACTTTCCGCTATAAGGGCTTTACACTCGATGCCGCTTTCAACTATGAATATGGCCGTTGGTCTTCTGACGGGCAGATCAACTTCCTGCGGGAAGCAACGGGCCGTATCAATATGCTGAAAGAGATATATGTTAACCGCTGGACAACACCGGGTCAGCTGACACATGTTCCCCGGTTTAACCTGGCGACCGAATCCAAAAGCTCTGGACCTGCTTCCGGTAACAGAACATTCTTCAAAGCAGATTATGTGCGCCTGAGAAATGTTACGCTTTCTTATGAAGTAAAACCCGCCTGGCTGACCAAAGCAAAACTGAACAGCGCCCGGGTTTACCTTCAGGGAACCAACCTGATAACCTACAGTGACTGGTTCAGCTATGATATTGAATTCGTAAACACAGCAACAGGTATTATACCTCAAACGAAGAATATCACCGTAGGGGTGCAAATAGGATTTTGATCAAAACAAAAAAAGTAAATATGAAAGTCAATATATTTAAAATATTATTCCTATCGGGATGCATTGGTTTGTTAACCACCGGTTGTGAAAAGCAACTGCAGATAGATCCCCGGCAATCCATTGATGCCAGCACCGCTTTAACTTCCAGGGAAGCAATCGAGGCATCCATTACCGCCATTTATGCCAGGCTTAAAAATGCCCGTCAATATGGAAGGGATCTGATCACTCACCCGGAAGCATTGGCCGATAATGGTTTTGCCACCAACAAATCGGGCCGTTTGTTGCCTGAAGCGCAGAATAACCTTGGCGCTCATTTCACCGGCACCATCTGGACCAACAGCTATGCGGCCATCAACCAGATCAATTTAACACTGGAAGCAATTCCATCGCTTAGTCTTAGCCCCCCTGTAACTGAAGCCGAAAAGGACAGATGGGAAGGGCAGCTTTATTTTTTAAGAGGATTATATTATTTTAATCTGGTAAGGGTCTATGCCTATATCCCCGGGGCTGTTGTCGCCCCACAGGATAAGGGTGGTGTTCCTATTTCAACTGCCGGGATCTCCACAGAATCCGGAGCTCTTGCCTGGAAACCATCCAGGGCGCCTATTGACGATGTTTACACACAGATCATAGCTGACCTTACCGTTGCCAATGGGAAACTTCTACCTGCGATAGTTCCCAACCTGGCAAACCGCCCGGCCACCCAGGCTTTATTAGCCCGGGTAAACCTGTACAGGAAAAACTATTCAGAAGCAAAAAGATGGGCTGATTCCTGTATCGGGCTGGCTTCGTCCCGGTTATCAACAACAGCGAACCATGTATCACAATGGCGTGGCGATACACATACCGAATCACTTTTCCAGGTCCGCTTTGCTACCAGCGCTGAGAATATAGGTGTGAATGAATCATTGCAAACTTCATTTACTACATTGGTTACACCCGGAAACCCGGCTTCTTTAGGCGGGTTTGGAGACCTGGTTCCTACGCTTACCATGCTTGCTGACCTCGGCATTGCGCTTCAGGGAGGTATGACCACCACCAACTTCGCTGTGAATGCAGTTGTTGCAACCAGGACCACCGATGTCAGGAACCTGCTTTATGAACCCGGAAGCACCGGCAGGGGGCCAGCCAAAGTTGAATGCACTAAATTCTTAGGCAAAAGCGGCTTTATTAACCTGGATAATGTTCCGGTGGTAAGGGTAGCGGAGGCTTACCTCATCCGTGCTGAAGCACAGGCTGCAGCAGGCTCATCTGTTTTAAACCTTGCTGCTGCACTGGCTGATCTGAAAGCGATCAAAAACAGGCGTTATACTGACTACACAGGCTCTGCCCAGGAAACGGCGGATAATGCAGCTACTCAAAGCCAGTTGTTTGATGAGATCATCCGTCAGCGCCGGATTGAGCTGGCTTTTGAAGGGCACCGCTTTTTTGATCTGAAAAGACTTGGAAGGGATCTTGTAAAATCCCCGCATTATAACAACGTTGCTTTTACCGACATCAGGATATTGCCGGCAATACCCCAGGCGGATGTGGATGGCAACCCTAACCTTAAACAAAACACTGGGTATTAACATCTTTCAGGATGATGGTATCAACAAAAATCTAAAATGCATACAATGAAAAAGATATTCCCAATAATAATCATCACCGCCTTTCTCTCTTTCGGGTTGGGAGGATGTATCAAAAATGACCCCGTCATATTCGAAGACAGGCAGGTAGAATTTGATGCAACAAGCTGGAATGCCAATGCTGCGGGGCTTACCTACCCGATTATAGGAAGGATACCGGGTTATGGCAGGGTAGCTAATACTTCAGATTCCACATGCAGACGATTAAATGGAACAATCAGGATAAGGATCAACCTGATAGGGCCCCAATTAACAAAAGGAGAGACCGTGGGATATGAGATACATGCATCTTCCCCGATTACTACTTTCAGTATGCCTGCCACCATTACCGGGCAAACACCTTCCGCAGCAGCCGGCACACTTGCTGTAACCAATGCTGTTGCAGGAACCCACTATGCTGCGCTTAGTGGTAAGGTGGATTTCCCTGCAGGAAGCTCCTTTGCCTATCTCGATATTCCCATATTAAATCCGGGCGCCACTGCCGGTACCGGAAGGTATTTGGGAATTAAACTCAATACCAGCGGAACTCTCAGGCCTGCAGTTAACTATAGTGAACTGGGACTTGTGATCGACCAGCGTTAAAATAATAATGTGGAGGATAAAATTAAAAGCAGGCCTTTAAAGCCTGCTTTTTTATTAAGGAATGATGTGCTTATTGAAAAGAATAAGTTATTAGTTGATCAGCAGCCATGGTTTCCTGTCTGCCAGTTGCCAGCTGTTTCACATTACAGGTGCCTTCTTTGAGTTCTTTTTCACCAATGATGATTACATAGAGGATATTCTTCTTTTCCGCATATTTAAACTGTTTGTCAAATTTCAGGTTTTCATGGTAGAGTTCGCAGCGGATGCCTTTGTGCCGCAATTGCTGCATCAGTTCAAATGATTTTTTGCTTTCCGCTTCGCCCAGGTTGAAGAATAGTACCTGTGTGCCCACATGCACATCGGCCGGGAAGAGGTTCAGCTCCTCCATCACATCATAGATCCTGTCAACACCAAAAGAAATTCCCACACCGGGAATACCCGGTACGCCGAACAAACCGGTCAGGTCATCATAACGACCACCGCCGCCGATGCTGCCCATACTGACCCCTTTTGCTTTTACTTCGAAGATGATCCCGGTGTAGTAGTTAAGACCTCTTGCTAATGTTGGATCAGGTTGAATGTTAGGTGTAAGATGTTGGATGTTAGATAAGAGATAAGACAGTTCTTCAATACCTTTTTCCCCCTGAACAGTATTGCCAACAATATCATTCAATCCGGCAAGAATTTCTTCATTGCTTCCCTTTACGGCTAAATATTTTTCAACTATACTGACTTGGCCGGCGTTCAAACCCCTTTGGAGCAATTCTGCGTTTACTTTTTCCAAACCGGTCTTATCCAGTTTGTCTATGGCAATGGCGATACCATTCATCTTATCCGCACCGCCGCATAATTCGGCAAGAGCAGTCAGGATCTTTCTGCTGTTGATCTTTATTTCAGCATCGATCCCCAGCTTTGCAAACACCGTGGTATAAATGGTTGCCAGTTCAAATTCGTTCAGCAAAGCAGTACTGCCCACCACATCCGCATCACACTGGTAAAACTCCCGGTACCTGCCTTTTTGCGGCCGGTCTGCCCGCCATACTGGCTGTATCTGGTAACGTTTGAAAGGGAAAGTAAGCTGGGCGTGATTCATAGCCACATATCGGGCAAAAGGGATGGTGAGGTCATATTTTAAGGCCTTTTCAGAGATTTCATCTTTTAGTTTTGGAAGATATTTTTCTCTTAAATCTGGGTTTTTAAATAATTCATCTGAAAAAATTTTAAAGAAGTCGGGTGGAATATCGTAAAATGGCGAAGAGTATGGTCCCGATACTTCCTCATTATCTGTTTTTTTTATATATTTTTTTGCTGATTCATCAACCTCTTTTACTCTTTTTTGAACCGCTGCAAAAACCTGAATAAAAAAGTCGGAGGAAAAAGGATTTCCTGAATCAAGAATTCGATAAATCAATTTATCACCTTCCTCACCATATTTTCCCATCAATGTATCCAGGTTCTCCATCGCCGGTGTTTCCAGCGGCTGAAATCCGTAGAGCTCAAATACATTTCGGATGGTATTAAGAATATAATTTCTTTTCCGAACTACATCCGGTCCGAAATCCCTTGTTCCCTGTGGCAGTGATGGTTTGGTCATAAAAGTCAAATTGGTCAAATGGTGTCAATTGACGCTACTGGTTCATTGAATATTGTGTATTGAATATTGAATGTTTTGCTATAATCGCATCACAGGCCTGTTCAATTAGTTTATATGATTCATGATAACCAGGCTCAGGTCCGTACCAGGGATCCGGAACATCCATATTCGTTCCGGGATACAGTTCATTCATCAGCCACTCAGCTTTGCCAACATCAAATTTTTTACCGGCAATTCTTTTCATCTCATCCATCACATCATCCGCCAGCGCATATATCTTGTCATATACTTCAAAATCTTCTGCCCTGAACCTTCTTGCCCTTTGCCGGCTGATGTCAATCCCGTTCAGCCGCGCCACTTTTTGCGATAGCGGATGCGGCGGCTCGCCGGTATGATAACTGTTGGTGCCGGCGCTTTCGATGCTCCATGTTAAACCTGACCTAAAAGCCTTGTCCTGAAGAATACCCTCCGCCAGCGGGCTGCGGCAGATATTGCCAAGGCAAACCATCAAAATTTTCATAGCGCAAATGTCCGGCAAAATGGATAATTATTAATTATTAACTAATAAATATTTCCAGAAGGGGATGGTATGTGGAATTTGAGAGAAATAACATCTGAATAAACAAACACAGCACCATGACAAACAAGGAAATTATGCAGGCCAGTTTGCTTGATATACTCTTCGAGCACAGGAACAAAGATTATGGCGCTTACGCACTGCGCAAAACATATGATGTCAGGTTGCTGACAGCTCTCGGTACAGGACTATCTGTTGTGTTTCTCCTGATATTTTTTGCTTTGATAAACAGGACGGATAAAACGGTTACCGCTCCTGAAAAAGAGAAGGGCATTATCCTGAAAGAATATGTATTGCCCAAAGAAAAAATAAAAGAGCCTGATCCCGTCAAAGCGCCAGCCAAACAAAAGCCAGCTGTGAAAACAGCGCAGGTGAAATTCACCAGCCGGATTGATATTAAAAAAGATAACCTTGTCAAAAGCCCTGTTACCTCCGTGGAAAACCTGAAGGACAAACAGCCCGGAACTGAAAATACACCCGGCAAGCCGGATGATGGCACACCCAAGGCGCCGGAGACCCCTGTAACCGGAAATAGCCCCGGGAACATTACCGTACCGGAAATACCCAAAGAATTTGTTCCTATGGAACGGGATCCTGAGTTTCCCGGCGGCCCGGCAGCCCTGCATAAGTTCCTGACCAAAAACCTCAATACGCCGGAAGACCTTGAAGCCGGAGAGAAAAAAGTAGTTAAAATCAGGTTTAAGGTAGGTAAGGATGGTGCCGTGAACAGCTTTGAAATAGTGACCAGCGGGGGCAGTGAGTTTGACAGCGAAGTGCTCCGGGTATGTAAAAAAATGCCCCGCTGGACGCCTGCCCTGCAAAACGGGATAAATGTGGATGTGAGTTATATGATACCCGTAACATTTGTGGGGCCTGAGTAATAAAATTTTAATAATTTGCTGCACATCATTCGTCCCTGGCAAATGGCTTTTGCCGGGGACGATTTGTCAGAAAAAACACCGCAATGTTTGAAGAATACGAAAAGAAGAAACGGAAACAGGTGACTCAAATGAAATCCCTGATGGACTACGGCATGGGCATCCTCATTTTTTTACTGGGATTGTTCTTCCTGTTCCGTAGCCAGTTGGGAGACTTTCCGCTGAATGAAAGACTCGGCAAACCCGATGTGCTAGAAAAAATATTTGGCAGTATCTGTGTGCTGTATGGCGGCTGGCGCATCTACAGGGGGTATAAGAAAAATTATTTTAAATGATTACCCTCCCTGTTTTGAAAAACCTGAACCCGATAGCTATCGGGTGTTCAACGGTAATCATTTGCCTGTTGCTGCTAACTTCCTGCAAATCGTATGATGAACAACAGGATGAACTGCCCGATAATAAATACAGGGGCACCATTCATGTAAGCGCCGATGAATCTTTCAAGCCCATCATTGACGAGCATGTGCTGGTATATGAATCGCAGCACCCGGATACAAAGATCCTGGTGGATTATAAACCCGAAGCCGAATGCCTGAAAGACCTGCCGGTGGATACCGTGAAGATGGTGATAGCCACCCGGAAGGCCAGTGAAGAGGAGAAAGAGTTTATTGCCGATACCCTAAAAAAACAACTCCGCAGTATGACGCTGGCGCTGGATGCAGTAGCAGTCATTGTTCACCCTGCATCGCCCGATTCACTCTTCACCCTGCAGGAGATCAGGGAAATACTGACAGGGAAGTTTAAGAAAAATTTAATTCCTGTATTTGACGGGGTGAAAGCAACCAGTACGGTGCGTTTTATCATCGATTCTGTGCTGCGGGGGGATTCACTAACACCCGCCGCCATGGCAGCCCGCAGCAGCGAAGGGGTGATTGACTATGTCTCAAAAAATCCCGGGGTAATTGGTTTTATCGGCATCAGCTGGATAGGCAACCCCGAAGACACAGCACAGATGAGTTTTTTGAAAAAAGTGAGACTGGCCGCACTGGAAAGCACCGACCAGCCCGGCAAATTTGTAAAAGCTTATCAGGCAAATATTTATCTGAGACGTTATCCGATGGTACGGGATTTGGTTTACATACTTAAAGAAAACTACAAAGGACTTGGAACGGCGTTTGCAAACTTTATGAGCGGAGAGACAGGACAGTTGATCTTCAGAAGGGCTTACCTGATACCCGCCCAAAAAAATTTCGGGATCAGGCCGGCGAAGCTGAAGGAGTAAAGAAAGGACTTATTTATATTTACAAACTCTAAAAGAAGAAGTAAAATGAAGAAAACCACTATCGCATTTTTAATGTCCGGATTGCTGCTGATGTCCGGCGTTAACGCACAGAGCATACAGGAGGGCATGAACCACCTGTATGCGGGCAGGATCAAAAATGCCACCGGTGTATTTGAGAAATTACTCGCTGTTAACCCTAACGACATCAATGCAATTTACTGGCTGGGGCAGACAAAGCTGGAAAGCGATGAGATCATGAGTTCACGGATCGCCGGCGCCCGGACTGTGTATGAAAAAGCCCTGCAGACCACCAATGGCGCCCCGCTGATAAAAGTGGGTATGGGTCATGTGCTTTTGCTGGCCGATAAACCGGAAGAGGCCCGTCAGCAATTTGAATCGGCGCTGACTATGACCCGGAATAAAAAAGGAGACGATCCGGTAATAGCCACAGCGATTGGCCGGGCCATTACGGATGCAAAGTCAGCGGATCACAAATATGCTGTGAAATTGCTGGAAGATGCAGCGCTGAAGGATCCTAAAAATACAGAAACATTATTGCAGCTTGGTAACGCTTACCGCAAGGCCGGCGAAGGAAGTGGGGGCGGCCCTGCCTTTACCACTTATAAAAAAGCACTGGAAGTAAATCCTGGTTTTGCTACAGCGAGCCTGAGGCTGGCAAAATTGTTTGAATCACAAAAGAACTGGGACCTGGTATTGCAATACCTGAATGAGGCCATTGCGAAGGATGCCAAATTCACAGCAGCATATTATGAGCTTTTCTATTACTACTTCTACCGGGCAAAATTTGATGAAGCAGAAGGGTATCTGCAAAAATATATTGACAGCAAACTGCCGGAATCAGATATCCAGGACCAGTTCCTGTACGGGCAGCTTTGTTATGCCAGGAAGAATTTAGATTGTGCCATCACCAAAGGGGAAACGGTGGTGGCCAATACGGGCAAGAGTACAAAACCTAAGGTTTACCGTATGCTGGCTTATGCCTATTTTGATAAAGGGGATTATGAGAATGCCAAGAAATACAGCGATCAGTTCTTTGTTTATAAAAACCCGGATGATTATATCTCCAATGACCATAAACTGAGAGCGGATATAATGTCTAAGACCGGCGGATCACCCGATGAAATTTATGTGAACTATACCCAGGGCGCTGAACTTGATACGACGCTGGCAGATAAGGTGGATTTCCTGAAGAAAGGTATTGCCTACTTTAAGGAAAGAAAAATATGGGACAAGCAGGCGATGCTTCTTGAAACAGTAATTGGCCTCAAGCCGAACCCCAACATCAATGAGTATTTTGATCTGATGTATGCTTATTATAATGACGACAAAAATTCAAAAGCAAGAGACGCTGCCCTGATCATGCGGGATAAATATACCGACCAGGTGTTTGGTTTCGAATGGGCCTTCAGGAATTCCGTATTAATTGACACCGTGAAAAGGGACAGCATTGCGGTTCCCGATGCGCTGAAACTCTATGAATTCACCCAGAAAGACACGGTCAGGTTCCGGGGCCAGTATATTAACTCGGTAAGGTACCTGGCCGGTTATTATATCAATACAGCCAAAGACAAAGAAAAGGCACTGGAATTCTTTAAAAAATGGCAGGACGCAGATACAGCCAATGCTGCAACCATCCAGAACTATATTGACCAGATAAAGAAAGCACCTGCGACCAAGCCTGCTCCTGCCAAGGGAACGGGAAAAATAAAGCAGTCCGCGGCAAAGAAACCTGCAACAACGAAATCGAAGGCCACAACTGTCAAGAAGGATATAGTGGCAAAGCAGTAAAACTCGGTTTTCTTCTTTTACAATGGAAGTCCCCTGCCGGCGACGGTGGGGGATTTTTCTTGCGAGGCGTAGCCGAAGCAAACTCTCTGTATTATCAAAATAGGAAGGGGTCATTTTATCGGGAAATTTCAACCCACCACCTTATTTTTGCCGCAAGTAAAGGCCTATGATTCATTTACTTCAAACGGGGGCAGGGTTAGACAGTGCCCAATCATACCTGCCGGTAGCTTTGCAGGTGGCAATAGCGGTGGGCCTGGTGGTTTTTCTGACATTTGTTACTCATTTACTCGGCCCGAAAAGAAAAACCTCCGATAAACTGCAAAACTTTGCCAGCGGTATAGAAAGCCATGGCGATGCCCGCCAGCCGATGGCCATCAAATATTTCCTTACTGCCATTCTTTTTGTGTTATTTGATGTGGAAGTAATATTCTTTTATCCTTATGCCGTGAATTTTAAAGGCCTGGGTTGGCCGGGTTTTTGGGCTGTACTGATGTTTGTTGGATTTTTCCTTTGTGGGTTTATATATATTATTAAAAAAGGGGCATTGAAGTGGGAGGATTAAACCCCTGTCCCCGCCGGCTGGCGGGGAACTTAGAGACGGAAATTTTGTTATACCAGTTAAAAAGCTCTTATGATAGTAAGTTGAATGTTTATGTTACCAACTTTAGTTCCCTGATTGGGCTTGAGTTGCGTCGCACATTTCAACTGTCGTAATTCTAATCATCAATAAACAATCTCCGTGTAAACGGAGTACAAAGCCCCTTTAGGGGTTGGGGTTCCATGGCTCGTCCTGTATCATATAATCTTATCAAAAAGCCGCTGGAAAGCGACATCAGCATAGCTGAGATGCCCGAAGGTCAGCAGGGTGAAGGTTTTTTCGCCACCAAACTCAACACGGTGATTGGGCTGGCAAGAAAAAACTCCATCTGGCCTTTGCCTTTTGCTACGTCCTGCTGTGGAATTGAGTTCATGGCTACGATGGGTTCACATTATGATTTGGCAAGATTTGGTTCTGAAAGAGTAGGCTTTTCACCCCGTCAGTGTGATTTACTGATGGTGATGGGAACTATTGCAAAAAAGATGGGTCCGGTGCTGAAGCAAGTATATCTGCAAATGGCTGAACCCCGTTGGGTGATTGCTGTAGGTGCCTGTGCCAGCAGTGGCGGTATTTTCGATACCTACAGTGTCTTGCAGGGCATTGACCAGGTAATACCGGTGGATGTGTATGTGCCGGGTTGCCCGCCAAGACCAGAAGCAATTATTGATGGTGTGATAAGAGTACAGGATTTGGTGGGTAAAGAAAGTTTGAGACGAAGAAATGGAGAAAAGTATAAGTTATTATTAGAAAGTTATGGCATCCAATAAAAGCATGGCACTAACTAACGGGCATATCAAACAAAGACTGACTGATAAATTTCCCGGGCAGGTGATTGGCTTCGAAGAACCATATGGGATGCTCACCTTCGAAGCACCAAAAGAACTGAACCTGAAGGTGCTTAATTTTTTATACGATGATGAGGAATTGAAGTTTCGTTTCCTGACCACCCTGGGCGGTGTGCATTATCCCCAAAATAAAGGAAGAGAGCTTGCCATTGTTTATCATTTGCATAATATGACAGACAATGTCCGTATCCGGTTCAAAGTGTTTACAGATATAAATCAACCTGATATTTATACTGCCACAGGATTATTTTCTGCGGCTAACTGGATGGAGAGAGAGACCTATGATTTCTTCGGGATAAACTTTGTTGGTCACCCGAAGCTTAAAAGAATTTTGAATGTGGATGAAATGGATTATTTCCCGATGCGGAAAGAGTTTCCATTGGAAGACCAGACAAGGATTGACAAGGATGATGAGATGTTTGGGAGGTAAAGCCTCCCCAAACCCCTCCGCATGAAGGGGCTTTAGAACCTGATTAGAGAGAGCTGGATTCTTGGTTTTGAAAATGAAATGGTACAAAGATGATCAGGTTCTTGGTTGGATAATGCTATGTATTTTGATAGTAGGGATTGTTTTGATAATGTCAGCATGTAATGGTGTCTTTCAGTTGTATCGAGGATATAGTCAACCAGCGTAACGAACGAAAAAGTAGCTAACGATTAACTGGTATAGCCCCGTAGGGGCGGCATATTGGTAGCCGCGGATTTCAATCCGGGGTATAAATGAAGAAGAAGTGTTTTGAGTCCCGTAGGGGCGATATATTTTGCTGAATGGAATTACAGAACGATGAAGGGAGCAAATCTTTCACTGGAAGATTTGAAGACAACAGACGATATTAGTAGTACAAGCGATGACAAATTAAAAAAATTAAAATTCTCCGCCGGTTGGCGGAGATAGGGTCATGAGTGAACAACATATCAAATTACCGGAAGGCTCGATTGAGAAAACCACCACTACGCTGAACCTGGGGCCCACCCACCCGGCTACACACGGGGTGATGCAGAACATCCTGGAACTGGATGGCGAACGAATTGTTTCTACTGAACAAACGATTGGTTATATCCACCGTGCATTTGAAAAAATTGCTGAACGAAGACCACTCTATCAAATTACAACATTGACTGACAGGTTAAACTATTGTTCATCTCCCATCAACAATATGGGCTGGCATATTACCTGTGAAAAATTGCTGGGAGTGAAAACACCCAAGCGGGTTGATTATCTCCGGGTCATCATCATGGAGCTGGCAAGAATTTCTGACCATTTGATTTGCAATTCGATCGTAGGCGTGGATGCCGGCGCTTACACCGGGTTTTTGTATGTGATGCAATACCGGGAACTGATTTATGAAATTTATGAAGAGGTTTGTGGGGCAAGATTGACCACCAACATTGGCCGTATCGGTGGATTTGAAAGAAACTTTAATGATATCGCTTTTCAGAAATTAGAAAAATTCCTGTCTGAATATCCCAAAGTGCTGAAAGAATTTGAAGGGCTGTTTCAGCGGAACAGGATATTCATGGAAAGAACAATAGGAACAGGGGCGATCAGTGCCGACAGGGCGTTGAATTATGGTTTCACCGGTCCTAATCTCCGTGCTGCCGGCGTGGATTATGATGTGAGGGTACATACGCCTTACAGCAGTTATGAGGATTTTCAATTCAATATACCCGTGGGGACCACCGGCGATAATTATGACCGCTGGCTGGTGCGGGAAAAAGAAATGTGGGAGAGTCTGAGCATTATTGAACAGGCCTATCAGAAAGTCCAGGAGTTTAAAGGTGCAGAAGCTGAAGTCTTTCATGCAGATGCGCCTGAATATTATTTGCCGGAAAAAGAAGAGGTATATACCAAAATGGAAGCATTGATTTACCATTTTAAAATTGTGATGGGCGAAATTGAAATTCCGAAAGGAGAAGTGTACCAGGCGGTGGAAGCCGGTAATGGCGAACTGGGCTTTTATTTAATCAGTGATGGCGGAAGAACACCCTATCGTTTGCATTTCCGCAGGCCCTGCTTTATTTATTACCAGGCTTTTGAAGAATTGACGAAAGGAGGAATGCTGAGTGATGCGATCATAACGATGAGCAGCCTGAATCTGATTGCCGGCGAAATGGATTCTTAATTAATAAGGGAGAGTTTAAATGAAATTTTCTGACGAAAAACTAAAAGAAGTACAGCGCATCATCGGTTTCTACCCGGAGGGGAAACAAAAAAGTGCAGTGATCCCGGTGCTGCATCTGGCCCAGCATGAATTTGGCGGCTGGCTTAATGCTGAGACGATGGACTATGTGGCTTCTTTGCTGCAACTGGAACCGATTGAAGTGTATGAAGTGGCGACTTTTTATAGCATGTACAACCTGAAACCGGTTGGTAAATATATGTTTGAAGTTTGCCAGACCGGGCCTTGTATGCTGAACGGAAGCGATGATATTATTAAATATATCTATGACAAACTGGGCATCCGACCCGGTGAGACGACAGTAGATGGAATGTTTACGTTGAAAACTGTAGAATGCCTGGGCGCCTGTGGCTATGCACCGATGATGCAATTGGGAAAAAATTACCGGGAACACCTGACCAGGGAAAAAGTGGATGTGATAATTGAAGAATGCAGGAGAAGCCAGGCACAAAAAAATTAAGATGAAGAGCTACCTGGTAATATTTTTCCTGGCATTGTATTCGGCAGCCGGGGCACAGTCAAAAAAAACGGCAAAGGCGCTGGCGCATTCAAAACTGCTGGTGAAAACCATCTTTGAAACAAAGGACAGCGCTACCCTCGACGATCTTTTTGCACCGGGGATGAAACACCAGGCAGCCAACGGCAGAACAGAATCAAGGGAGGAGGCCATCCGGAATATTGCCGGTAACAGATCGGTGTTTGTGCAGGCGGATATGCTGAAAGGATACGGGGTGACGGAAGAAAAGGATTCATCGGTGGTGAAATACTTCTATAGGGGAAGGGAGAACAAGCCTGACGGGACATCATCGGTATACACGGCTAACCTGGTGATGGTATGGGTAAAGGAGAAAAAGGATGTGAAGTTGCTCAGGCTGGAAACAATAAAAATCGAGTAATATGCGGCTGTTCTTTGTGATGGGGTTGCTGGTTTCACAGTTGTCAGTTTTCGCCCAGGGCAATGAGGAAAAGCTGACAACGACGCTGAAAGAATTTCACCAGGCATTGGTAAAAAAGAATACGGTTTCTATCAACCAGCAAACGGATAAGGCCCTGAGCTATGGACACAGCAACGGCTGGGTGGAAACAAAAGCTAATTTGATAAAAAACCTGGAAACAGGTTATCTGGATTATAAAAGTTATAAGGAAGACAGCCTTCAGGTGATGATTAGCGGAAGTGTTGCACATGCAAGGTTTATAGCGGATATAAATGTGACGATGAATGGAAAGGAAGGTAACTATCATTTGAAAGTGCTGGAAGTGTGGGTCAGGAAAGGGAAACGGTGGTTGTTGTTTGCGAGACAGGCGGTGAGATAGAAAAAAAGAATAAGGAATAAGAAATAAGGAATGAGGAAGTAGTTTTAAAGGCCAGCAGCTAATGGCTATCAGCTGATAGCTATATATAATATGGGAAGAAAATTATTATTAGACAAGGCTCACATTGAAAACATCAGGCGCTATGATGTGTACCGCCGCGAAGGCGGCTATCGAAGTGTGGAGAAAGCATTGAAAACTATGAGCCCGGACGCCGTTACTGAAGAAGTAAAGAAAAGCGGGCTTCGTGGCCGTGGGGGCGCTGGTTTTCCCACCGGGATGAAATGGGGTTTTCTGGCCAAACCGGAAGGAGTGCCCCGTTACCTCGTGGTGAATGCAGATGAATCGGAGCCGGGGACATTCAAGGACAGGTACCTGATGGAGTTCATTCCGCACCTGCTGATCGAAGGAATGATCACTTCTTCTTATGCTATTGGCTCCAACCGCTCTTACATTTATATACGGGGGGAATTTGCCTGGATCGTTGATATTCTCGAGCAGGCCATCACGGAAGCAAAGAACAATGGCTGGCTGGGAAAGAATATCCTGGGCAGCGGTTTTGATTGTGAAATATATGTGCAGCGTGGCGCCGGCGCTTATATCTGCGGGGAGGAAACAGCATTGCTGGAATCGTTGGAAGGGAAAAGAGGTAATCCGAGGATCAAACCGCCATTCCCGGCGGTAAAAGGTTTATGGGACTGCCCGACAGTGGTGAATAATGTGGAGACCATTGCTGCCGTGGTTCCCATCGTCAATGAAGGGGGAAATGAATATGCTAAAATCGGAATTGGAAAATCAACAGGAACGAAATTGATTTCTGCCTGTGGTAATATTAAAAAGCAGGGGGTGTACGAAATTGACATGACCATAAGCGTGGAAGAATTTATTTACAGCGATGAATACTGTGGCGGTATTGCCAACGGAAGAAAACTGAAAGCCTGTATTCCCGGCGGTTCATCAGTGCCTATCCTGCCCGCTAACCTTTTGTTGACAACAGCAAAAGGGGAGAAGAGGATGATGACCTACGAAAGTCTGGCTGATGGGGGTTTTGCAACCGGTTCGATGATGGGTTCGGGTGGATTTATTGTGCTGGATGATACGCAGTGTGTGGTAAAACATACATACACTCTTGCAAGATTTTATCGTCATGAAAGTTGCGGACAATGTTCACCCTGCCGGGAAGGCACCGGGTGGATGGAAAAAATTCTCTGGAACATTGAAACCGGAAAAGGAAAGATGAGTGATATTGATTTACTCTGGGATATACAGCGGAAAATTGAAGGGAATACGATTTGCCCGTTAGGAGATGCGGCTGCATGGCCTGTTGCCGCTGCTATCAGGCATTTCAGGGATGAGTTTGAATGGCATGTGACGAACCCGGATGATGCACAAAGAAGGAATTATGGATTGGCCGGATACGCAGAACCTTTAAAAGCAGCTGTTTCTTAAAGTAAAAAATCAAAAGCCAAAATTCAAAACCGTGGAAGAAATATTTGAGACTTTTGAAGTAAATGAAGGGGAGAAACCTTATAATATTAGGCATAGGTGCTACTATTTTTCGAAGGAAGTAGTGCTGTATGTGAAAGCTTGTAAATATGATAAAGTTTATCATTCAGTATTTGACCAACTGATAAGAAGCGCAACATCCATTGGAGCTAACCTGGTTGAAGGCAGAGCGGGCAGTTCGAGAAAAGACTGGAAAAATTTTTATGTTATAGCCCTGAAGTCTGCCAATGAAACAAAATATTGGCTGTGCTTGATTAGAGACACAATGGAAACAGACAAATTAAAAATAAAGGAGCTGATAACTGAAGCGGAAGAGATTTCAAATATTATTGCTACAATTATAGTGAATGCCCGGAAGGGGGGAGGTTTTTGACTTTTTAATTTTGACTTTTGACTTTTGAATTACTATAATGGCTGAAGACAAAAAAACATTTAAAGTAACCATTGACAACATCACCCTCGATGTTGAACCGGGTACTACTATCTTAAATGCCGCCCGTAAAATCGGCGGCGATGTAACACCGCCTGCCATGTGCTATTACAGCAAACTGCAGGGCAGCGGTGGTAAATGCCGTACCTGCCTGGTGGAAGTAGCCGCAGGCTCTGCGGCTGATCCGAGGCCGATGCCAAAACTGATGGCCAGTTGCCGTACCACGGTAATGGATGGTATGGTGGTAAAAAATATGACGAGTGAAAAGGTAACAGATGCAAGAAACGGGGTAGTAGAGTTCTTATTGATCAATCATCCGCTGGATTGCCCGGTATGCGACCAGGCCGGTGAATGCGACCTGCAGGACCTGGGATATAACCATGGGAAAGAAGGCACCCGCTACGAATTCAAAAGAAGAACATTTGAGAAAGAGGATATAGGGCCCTGCATACAGTTGCATATGACAAGGTGCATACTTTGCTATCGTTGCACCTATGTAGCCGACCAGTTAACTGATAACCGGGTGCATGGAGTGCTGGACAGAGGTGACCATTCAGAGATCTCTACTTATATTTCCAAAGCAATTGATAGTGACTTCAGCGGAAATATGATTGATGTGTGCCCGGTTGGTGCATTAACGGATAAAACATTCCGGTTTAAAAACAGGGTGTGGTTTACCAAACCGGTGGATGCTCACCGTGATTGCGACAAATGCTGCGGTAAAGTAACCTTATGGCAGCGGGGCGATGATGTACTGAGGGTAACGGCCCGGAAAGATGAATGGGGCGAAGTGCAGAGCTTTGATGGCAAACCCGGCTGGATATGTAACAATTGCCGGTTTCATAAAAAGAAAGTCAGTGATTGGGTGATAGAAGGACTGACAAATATTAACCGGCACTCAGTGATAGGGCAGGGAAAATATCCGGGGTTGGTGATACCCAAAGAAACAATAGCCGATGTGATGGGTGGCAGGGATCCGAAACTGCTGATGGATATCCATGACATCAGTGATGTGAACAGTGTGGAGATAGCTTCTCTGCCAGGGCCGGCAACAAGTGAAACGTTTGATAAGGGTAGAAAATGAGATTTACTGCAACTATAATTTGTTGCCTTGCCTTATACTTAAGTTCTTTGAGCCAGCAAGGTTGCTTAGCAATAAGAAACGAATCCGGAGAGCCGATTTCTTATGCTACTGTTTTCATTAAGGGAACAGGAAAAGTTTTCATTGCAGACAGTTCAGGGAAAATTTGTTTGAAAAGCTATGAAGGCATTGATTCCGGTGATACGGTTTTAATAAGTGCGGTGGGATATCTGGATACTGTAACTACAGTTGACAAAACCAAAATCTTTAAGCTTTTAAAATCCTTTAAGGTTTTGCCAGAAGTGGTTGTAGTAAACGGGGAAGGGAAAAAAGAAGTATGGGGAACAAAAAGAAACCCGGTTCCTATTGTTGGATTTGGGGGCGGTACGCTTAGTTTCAGGGAAATATTAAATTCAACTGCAAGAATAATTTATCCTGAAGGAGAGTTTAAAAAGGCGGAGATTCAATCCGTAGCGTTTTATGATCCTACGGGAAAAGGAATAAATGTTCCGGTCAGGATAAGAGTTTTTTCAATAGGCAAAGATTCTCTCCCGGCAGGAGATTATTTGACAGACAATTTGATAATAGATACGAAAGGAAAAGGGTGGATGGAAGCAGACCTCAAAGAAAAGGGGCTTATTTTTCCAAAAGAGGGATTAATATTTGGAATTGAACTTTTCGTTGATAGCAAAGAGAATTATTATCATGAAAAGCGAAAAACAGGAACTGGCAAAAAGGTAGTGACTATCTACGGATTTAGCCTTGCATTTGAAAAAAGTGAGAAAGTACTCACTATGACTAAATTCCCGGGATGGGGAAATAAATGGTATATCACCCCTTCAAGGAAAGATGGATTAGGCAATTTAGTTTGCCGGGTGAAAGTAAAAGTGTGGAGATAGATTTGCTGCCGGGGGCGGTCACTTCAGCATCTTTTAAGAAGTAAGATGAACGAAAAAGCAAAAAATATCTTGTCAGCATTAATAGCCGTTATTATTGTGGCATTTATTGTTTTTGCCTTATGTATTGGCTATTGAAGGAGGATCTTAGGGCAGCGATAGAAATAGCCGTTGCCGTAGCGATTGCCGGGTGGCTGGCACCCATACTGGTTAAATATATCCGAAAGGGGAAAAAATAATTAAAGTCCTGAGGACAAATTGTTGTTATGTATTTATTGTCAATAGACTGGTGGTTGATCCTGGAAAAAGCATTGCTGATTGGCGGCATTGTTGGTCTGTCGTTCTTTATTGCCATGTACACCACCTATGCCGAAAGAAAAGTGGCGGCATGGCTGCAGGACAGGAGAGGGCCAAACAGGGCCGGGCCCTTTGGTATATTGCAGCCACTAGCTGATGGCGGCAAACTTTTTTTCAAGGAAGAAATCATTCCTTTAGCATCGAATAAATTTTTGTTTATCCTTGGCCCGGCATTGGCCATGATAACAGCCTTGCTCACAAGCACTGTTATTCCATGGGCTGCCCCATTTGTAACGAAAGGCGGTAATGTAATTCCGATGCAGGTGGCTGATGTTGATATGGGGATTTTATTGGTGTTCAGCATTGTGAGTGTGGGGGTGTATGGTATAATGATTGGCGGCTGGGCATCGAATAATAAATTTTCGCTGATGGCGGCTATCCGGGGCGCTTCGCAAATGGTATCGTATGAGTTGCCGATGGGATTAGCACTGATAGCGGTGCTGTTTATTACCGGCTCTTTAAAAATGAGTGAAATTGTGGCCAACCAGGTGCAAAACGGCTGGCATATTATTTACCAGCCGCTGGGCTTTATCATCTTTTTTGTATGTGCTTTGGCGGAATGTAACCGTACACCCTTTGACTTACCCGAGGCGGAAAATGAACTGAACTTTGGTTATCACCAGGAGTATTCGTCCATGAAGCTGGGCTTTTACCTGTTTGCTGAATACATCAATATGTTTGTAAGCAGTGCCGTAATGGTAACCTTATATTTTGGCGGGTATGATATTCCGTTTGTGAATGAAGCCACCTGGGGATTAAATTCCTTCTGGATGTCAGTTATAAGTTTCAGTGTCCTGATGGCGAAAATATCTTTCTTCCTCTTTGTGTTCTTATGGATACGGTGGACGATCCCCCGTTTCCGTTATGACCAATTGATGAATTTGGGTTGGAAGAAAATGATACCATTGGCGTTAGTGAATATGATCATTACGGCGGCGGTGATATTGTGGCTGAGGCCCCACTAAATCTCCCCGCGGGGAGACTTAACATTGCACAAGGCCAACTTTTTTAGAAAGGCTGATGGAAACAAAAAGTTCTTGAGTTTGGAAAAAGCGCAGCCCCGGAGGGGCTGAATGCCGGTAGCCCCGGATGAAATCCGGGGAAAGGAGAACGAAAAGCACGAAGAACCCCATAGGGGTTCAACAGAAAATAAGAATAGAGAAGATTTTGATATTGGAACGGAGGTGTCGCAAATGCTGAGCAGCCATATGCAGTGCAAGAGTGCGACGCAAGGGACGATGATAGCAGCAATGCAGATGACAAAATATATATTTGCAAACTTTAAAATGAGGATACGCTTAACAAACAGGTCAGTAGAAGTGAGCCGAAAACCGATGACATTCCTGGAGAGTATTTATCTCTGGAATATCCTGAAGGGCATGGGTATTACCATCAGCCATTTGTTCAAAAGAAAGGCAACGATCAATTATCCTGAGCAGAAAAGATCATTTTCAAAAGTGTTTCGTGGTTTGCATGTGCTGAACCGTGATGCGGGAGGAAGGGAAAATTGTACTGCTTGTGGATTATGTGCGGTGGCTTGCCCGGCAGAAGCCATCACAATGGAAGGGGCGGAGAGATTACCCGGGGAAGAACACCTGTACCGGGAAGAAAAATATGCAGTGAAGTATGAGATCAACATGCTGCGTTGTATTTTCTGTGGCTTGTGTGAAGAGGCCTGCCCGAAAGATGCAATCTATTTGTCGCAAACCTTTGCCCCGGCTAACTATGGACGAAAAGGATTTATTTATAAAAAGGAAGATCTGCTGATACCTCACCCGGTTAAAGAGCCTGAAGCGTATAAGAAGGCATTGGGTGAAAAGGTTAAGTAGTTGAAGTGTCTGGGATTTGTGATTTGATATTTGGAATTTGATACGGGATTTTGATTTGCTTATGGGAGTAACACAAATTTTATTTTGGTTTCTTTCGGTGGTGGCCATATTCAGCGCTCTGATGGTGATTACCAGTAAGAACCCCGTCTATAGTGTGCTGTGGCTGATCGCCACTTTCTTTGCTATTTCCGGTCATTATATATTACTGAATGCCCAGTTCCTGGCCATTGTAAACATTATAGTTTACGCCGGTGCTATCATGGTATTGTTCCTGTTCGTGATAATGCTGATGAACCTGAATAAAGAAACCGAACCGCAAAAAAACCGCTGGCTGAAAATAGCAGGCGCCGTAGCAGGTGGTTGTTTGCTGCTGGTGCTGGTGGCTGCATTAAAGGATACCGACATCAAACAACAGCAGGCATTGGTGAATGAAGGCGGGATCGGATTGATTAAAAATTTAGGGAAAGAATTGTTTACCACTTATGTGGTACCATTTGAGATAAGCAGTGTATTGTTTCTGAGTGCCATGGTAGGGGCGGTGGTGATAGGAAAGAAGGAATGAAAGGTTAAAATGAAGAATTAAGAGTTTAGAATTAAAAACCCGATTCTGAACGCATAACTTGAATTTATGCCGGTTAATTATTACATATTTCTGTCTATCGCCTTATTTACCATTGGCATTGTGGGTGTACTCACACGCCGCAACGCCATTATCATCTTTATGTGCATTGAACTGATGTTGAATGCGGTGAATTTACTGCTGGTGGCCTTTTCAAAAATGCACCACCTGAAAGCAATAGCTGCTGATGCGGCCACTGCCGCCGGAACAGATGGCCAGTTGTTTGTATTCTTTATAATGGTAGTGGCAGCGGCAGAAGTGAGTGTGGGCCTGGCCATAATTGTAATGATGTACCGGAATATTCATTCAGTGGATGTGAATTTTTTGAACAGGTTGAAACATTAGAAGACAATTTATGCAGAATGTATTACAAATAGTGTATCTGATTCCTCTCTTGCCATTGATTGGGTTCCTTATCAATGGTTTGGGAAGAAAGCACTTGTCGAAATCGGCGATTGGTATAATTGGTTCAGGGGTCATCCTTGCCTCGTTTGCACTCAGCATCTGGGTGTTTATGCAGGTAAGGGGCGGCAACACCCATGAAGCTCACTATTTCGATTTCATAAATGCCGGTTCACTGAAAATTCCTTTTGCTTTTAAGATTGACCAGCTCTCTTCCTTGTTCCTGCTGATAATAACAGGAGTTGGTTTCCTGATCCATGTTTACTCCACTTCCTACATGCACGGGGAGAAG
Organism: Bacteroidota bacterium; assembly: GCA_052389635.1. Taxonomy (GTDB): domain Bacteria; phylum Bacteroidota; class Bacteroidia; order Chitinophagales; family Chitinophagaceae; genus JJ008. The sequence goes on from JBQTHS010000095.1 coordinate 55,255, forward strand.
ACAGAGCATTTCGGAAGGTATTTCTCCTTCCTGAACCTGTTTGTTTTCTCCATGCTCCTGCTGGTGATGGGCGCCAATTTCGTCATCATGTTCATCGGCTGGGAAGGAGTAGGGCTTTGTTCTTACCTGCTGATCGGCTATTGGTTCAAAAACCAGGAGTACAATAAAGCGGCGAACAAGGCCTTTATCATGAACCGTATCGGCGACCTGGCTTTCCTGATCGCTATTTTTTGGCTGATCCAAAAACTGGGCACTGTTTCATACAGCGAGGTCTTCAATACAGCCAACCTGGCCAAACTGAAAACTGCCGATATAACTGCCATTACACTGTTACTTTTCGTTGGAGCTACTGGTAAAAGCGCCCAGATACCTTTATACACCTGGTTGCCCGATGCGATGGCAGGCCCTACTCCCGTCTCAGCACTGATCCATGCCGCTACGATGGTAACAGCCGGTATTTATATGATTGCCCGGAGTAATGTGCTGTACTCCCTGGCGCCCCTTACGACGGATATTGTGGCATACATTGGCCTGGCAACAGCATTACTGGCGGCTACCATTGCCCTCAGGCAAAATGATATTAAAAAAGTGCTGGCATATTCTACGGTAAGCCAGTTAGGGTTCATGTTCCTGGCATTAGGTTGCGGGGCTTATACAGCAGCTGTGTTTCATGTAATGACACATGCCTTCTTCAAAGCCCTGTTGTTCCTCGGCAGCGGCAGTGTGATACATGCCATGGGCGGTGAGCAGGATATCCGGAACATGGGAGGATTGAGCAGGAAGCTTAAAATCACTTTTATCACCTTCCTGATTGGATGTATTGCTATTGCCGGTATCCCGCCATTCAGTGGTTTCTTTTCCAAAGACGCCATCTTATTGAGCGCATTCATAAAAAGCCCGGGGCTCTATGGAATTGCTTTGTTCACAGCCTTGCTTACTGCATTCTATATATTCCGTTTGCTGTTCATCACTTTCACTGGGAAATTCAGGGGAACTCCTGAGCAGGAGCATCACCTGCATGAAAGCCCGGCAGCCATAACGATTACTTTGATCATCCTTGCTGTTCTTTCCATAATTGGTGGTTTTGTGGGAATACCGGAAGTGTTCATGCAGGGCGGCGATAAGATCGGCGAATTTTTATCTCCTGTCATTGCCGCACATGACGGACATACGGTTTCACACTCTACCGAATATATGCTGATGAGTTTGTCAACAGGGTTGGTTATAATCATGATCATTTTTGCCGGGTTCAGATTCAGAAACTACCAGCGCAGCGAGGCCACAGGGTTGGGAAAAGTGCTGGAGAATAAATGGTATGTGGATGAATTGTACGACAAAGTGTTTGTGAACCCGCTGCATAAATTCGGCGGATTCCTGAAGAATATAATAGAGAAAGGCGTGATCGACGGGTTGGTCAATGGTACGGGACGGTTGGTGAACTATGGTAGTCGCCAGTTACGGCTGCTGCAAAGCGGCCAGGTGGGCAGCTATGTATTGCTGATGGTGCTGAGCATGGTAATAATATTTGCGGTTCAATTCTTTTTGAGAAAATAGGCCCCAAATTCCCAGCAAGGGACTTCGGAGCTTCATTATAATTTGAAATTTGATTAAAGTATTTGAAATAACTAAATAAAATGACTCTTCGGAAACCTCGCTTGCAGGGAGGTTGGGAGGGGCTAATAGTATGGTTCCCGTTTTATTGATAATAATACCATTAGTTGCCGGCCTGGCGGCTTTCTTTCTGAAAAATGAGAAGACAGTCCGGTTATGGGCGCTGTTTTCCGCTGTTGCCACATTGGCTGTTTCAGTGCTGGGGTTAACCTTATTAAATGAAGGGAAATACCTGGAACATAGCGCTGAGTGGCTGGCTGCGCTCAACAGCAGTTTTTCAGTGAAGCTGGACGGAATGGGCCAGCTGCTTTGCCTGCTGAATGCGGTGGCTTATCCATTGGTCATTCTTTCAACCTGGGGAAATTCCTATAAGAAAGCCCATAATTTTTTCGCCCTGATGATGCTGGCGCAGGCGGGAATGATGGGGGTCTTTGTTGCCAGTGATGCGCTGCTGTTTTATTTCTTCTGGGAACTGGCGCTGATACCCATGTATTTTCTCTGTTCGCAGTGGGGCGGTGAGAAAAGGATACCCGTTACTTTCAAATTCTTTATCTACACATTTGTGGGTTCCCTGCTGATGTTAATTGGTATTATCTTGCTGCAGTCAAAAACATCCGGCCAGTCTTTTTCCTTAGAGGCTTTTTACAATCTTAGCCTGTCCGGAAAACAGCAACAGTGGGTGTTCTGGCTGTTCTTTGTCGCATTCGCAATCAAGATGCCGGTGTTTCCTTTTCATACCTGGCAACCGGATACGTATGAACAGGCGCCACCAGCTACTACCATGATACTAAGCGGGGTGATGGTAAAGATGGGGCTGTTTGGTATGCTCCGCTGGCTGTTTCCTGTACTGCCCATTGCATCATTTCAATGGGCGGATTTTATTACCCCGCTTGCATTGATCGGTGCTTTATACGCAGCGTTGATCGCTATCCGGCAGGATGATCTGAAAAGATTGGTGGCTTACTCGTCCATTGCACACATAGGCCTGATGTGTGCGGCTGCATTTGCACAGAACACAGCCGGCTTCCAGGGTTTGATGATACAGATGTTCAATCATGGAATTAACATCATTGGTCTCTGGATAGTGGTGGACATAACAGAAAGACAATTCAGGACAAGAAAGATTTCTGAACTCGGCGGTATTGCGGGCAAGGCCCCTGCATTGGCCATGATGCTGGTCATCATTGCGCTGGCTAATATTGCGTTGCCATTGACTAATGCTTTTCCGGGAGAATTTCTGATGTTCAGCGGCATTTTCAGTTCCGCAACAGTATATAATGTCTGGTTCACAGTATTGGCAGGGCTGGGCATTATCCTCGGCGCTGTTTATACCTTGAATATGATCAGGAAAGTTTTTTACGGGGATACCAACGGGCTGACACAATCTGCAAAAGATATTTCCCGGAACAGGAAACTGGCGCTCGGGATAATTGTCCTCGTCATATTTGTACTGGGTGTTTACCCACAACTGATGCTGGATGAAACAGCACAGGCGGCAGGCGCCCTTAATGAAAAATTTGATTTTGTCCGGCAAAGCCTGCTGGAGCAAAGGAAGTAGTTATGAACGTATTAATAATATCAGCTGTATTGGGTGTATTAATGATGTTCAGCAGCTTCCTGCTGAAGAGCAGGGCAGCTGTGCGCAACCTCGCCATTGCCGGGATGGCGCTGTTGCTGCTGTCAAATATCCTGGAAATCTGCGGCACCAGGCTCTTTGAGGTGAATACTTATGGCATGATTTATTTTGACCGGTTTGCACTCCTGTTCAATACGGTCGCAGTATTTTCCACATTCGTTTACCTGATGCTTTCAGCAAGGGATATGGAAAAAGTGGGCATCAACTATGCCGAGTATTTTGCCCTCCTCTTTTTTATCATCTGCGGCATCACCCTTGTTTCTTCTTTCAAATCACTGTTGATACTTTTCCTCGGTATCGAAATCATTTCCATCCCGCTTTATATCCTTACAGGCAGTGATAAACGGAACCTGAAAAGCAACGAGGCATCGCTGAAGTATTTCCTGCTCGGAGCTTTTTCAACAGGCCTCATGCTGATGGGCATCGCCATGGTCTATGGCGTTATGGGATCTTTTTCCAGTAATATCCGGTTAGGTGAAGGCCAGGGCCCCAACGCATTGCTAATTGGCGGTATCCTGCTGCTGCTTTTCTCCATGTCGTTCAAGGCATCGCTGGCGCCTTTCCATTTCTGGACACCTGATGTATATGACGGGGCCCCCACCGTATTCACCTCTTTCATGGCCACCATTGTAAAAGCAGCGGTTTTCATTGCATTTATCCGCCTGTTTGGCGATGGCTTCGGAATCCTGCATCCCCAATGGCAGCTTATTGTGGCCCTCATCACAGTTGCCACACTCTTTATTGGTAATATAACCGCCGTTTTCCAGCAAAGTGTGAAAAGAATGCTGGCCTACTCCAGTATTGCACAGGCTGGTTTTATGATGCTGGCTTTGTTTGCCATGAATACAGAAGCGAAGGAAGGCCTGCTGCTTTACACAGTCGCATACAGCTTCGCCACCATCGGAATTTTTGCTGTACTGATAAAAATGAGCGACTATACCTTCAGTGGGTTTAACGGGTTTGCAAAACATCAGCCTTTGCTGGCAGCCACCACCACCATTTTCCTTTTATCCTTGGCTGGTATTCCGCTTACTGCAGGCTTCCTTTCCAAATTTTATATGCTGAAAGCAGCACTTGCTGCAGATAAAACACTTTGGTTGGTGATTTTTGCTGTACTGATGGCTGCTATCTCCGTTTACTATTACTTCCGGGTGATACAGGCCATGTATTTTAAAGAAGGGGACGATCCTAAAATACAGACCAGTCCTGCTTTCAAATGGACACTGGTATTTCTTGCTGCGGCGATAATACTGCTGGGGATATTCCCAAACCTTTTGCTGAACTGGATGTATTTCTGATGGTCTGACGGTCCCCCTCTGACCGGTTATTGATATGGTCTGGCCGTCTCGGTCTGACCAATTGCCAGTTATTATCTTTGTAAACAAGTCTGACGGTCCCCGTCTGACTTGTTTACAACATGAACTCCCGTGATATCTTCTCATTAGCTTTCCGCACCGTCCGCAGTAATAAACTAAGGACAGGGCTCACTGTTTCTATTATCGCCTTCGGCATCATGGCGCTGATTGGCATCATCACGGCTATCAAAGCCATGAACCAGAAATTCACCGAAAGTTTCTCTACCATGGGGGCCAATGCTTTTACTGTGCGGTATAAGGAAAGAAATATCCGCTTTGGAAATGATAATAATGACGAAGTAAAACTTTCAAAGAAAGGAAAGCGGAAGGAAAAAAAATCGAGCCTCGGCAAGCGCATTACCAAAGACGAAGCAGAATATTTTGTACAGCGCTATGATTTTCCGGCGCTGAAAGGCATTTCCATTTTTGGCAACCGTAACAATATCATTGCCCATGAAACCCGAAAGACAAGCCCCAATGTATTGTTGTTTGGAGGAGATGAAAATTACCTGCAGCTGAACGGCTTTACCCTGCTGCTGGGCCGGAACCTGAACCGGCTGGATGTACTGTCGGGCAGGAATGTGTGCCTGCTGGGATATGATGTGGCAAAAAAACTGTTTAAGGAAGGAGTAGAACGGGCCGTCAACTCGGTTATCCGTGTTAACAATATTCCCTACCGGGTGTTAGGGATATTGGAAAGCCGTGGTTCTTCTTTTGGCTTCAGCCGGGACAATGTGGTCATCTCCACTTACAGCAATGTGGACAAAAATTTCCCCTCCGGTTTTTCTTTTGTGATCGGTGTAATGACCAGCGATTTGCTGAAAGTAACCGAAGCGATGGGAGAGGCAGAAGGTATTTTCCGGGGGGTGCGCAAACTGAACACTACGGAGGAAAGCAATTTTGTGATAGACCGCAGCGACAGTGTTGCAGAGAAAGCCATGAAAAGCCTGCGTTTTCTTACCGTGTCCGCCACGGTCATCGGTCTTATCACATTAATTGGCGCTGCCATCGGGCTGATGAACATTATGCTGGTGGCAGTTTCTGAAAGAACCCGTGAAGTGGGACTGGTAAAAGCCATCGGGGGCAAGAGCCGGATGGTGAGCCGTCAGTTTTTGCTGGAAGCAATCATCATAAGTGTGCTGGGAGCCCTGTTCGGCATCATACTGGGGGTGATGGTGGGCAACCTGTTCTCCATTGTTTTAAATACAGGTTTTGTGGTGCCATGGACCTGGGTGCTTTATGGCATCATCATTTGTACACTGGTGGGTCTGCTGGCGGGGTTATATCCGGCGCTCAAAGCAGGACGGCTGAACCCTATTGAAGCGCTTCGCTACGAGTAAAAACCGGCGAAACCGTTTGCGGTTAAAATCTCCGGTGCGACCCTGAATTTCTTATCAAATTATTAATCAGGGACTTGTTTCGTTTAAAAAAATCCTTACCTTGACCCTTCTGTCTGACAAGGAATTGCCCGGGGCAAAAATTGAAGGATGGGGATTTTTGTATAATCTTTTTTCTTAGCATTGTACAAACTAACAGGACCAACATATCTAACATTTCAAAAACTAAAAACACAAGATCATGGCAGAGATTAAACCAACTGCATCAGTTAAGGCTACATCTGTTCAACCCAAAAAAAGCAGCAATTCCATTTCCTGGATCGCTCCGGTTGTATGTTTGATTGCCGGTTATCTTATATGGCGTTTTATCATGGGTGACGCCAATGGATTTAAAGAGCCCTCTTCCAGCGGTGGTTTCTGGCCCAAGCACCACAAACCCAAGGATGCCCTGCATGGTATTTATGAAGGAGGAATTATCATTCCATTTTTGATTGGTATGCTCTTGATGGTAATAGTATTTTCCATCGAACGTTACCTCACCATCCGTAAGGCAATGGGAAATGGATCTATTTCCGATTTCATCCGCAAAGTGCAGTATCATCTTGCCAACCGCAATGTGGATGCCGCATTGTCTGAGTGCGACAAGCAAAAAGGTTCTGTAGGAAACGTAATGAAAGCAGGTCTCCGCCGGTACAAAGAAATGATCAATGAAGGAGGTCTCGGCACCGACCAGAAAGTTCTGTCCATCCAGAAAGAAGTGGAAGAAGCCACAGCCCTTGAACTGCCCATGCTGCAGAAAAACCTGGTTTTCCTTTCCACTATCACATCTGTAGGTACACTTGTCGCCCTGTTGGGTACGGTATTGGGTATGATACGTTCATTCGCTGCACTGGGTGAAGAAGGTGGTGCCGGAGCAGCTGGCGACCTGGCTGTTGGTATCTCCGAGGCCCTGTATAACACGGCCCTCGGTATCGGTACATCCGCCGTGGCGCTTATCATGTATAACATATTTACGACCAAGATAGACTCGATCACTTATGGCATAGATGAATCAGGTTTCACCCTGACCCAGAGCTTCGCTTCCCTGTACAAATAATTGGAGCGAAAGGATATGGAAATACGCAAAAAATTCATCTAAAATGTAAATAAAAAACATTATGCCAAGTGTAAAGCTGCCAAGGAAGAGTACGGATACGGACATGACCCCTTTTGTGGACATAGCCTTCCTGATCCTTTCCTTTTTTATCATGGCTACCAAGTTCAAACCACCCGAGCCGGTGGAGATTAAGACACCTGCTTCTGTTTTGGCACAAAAATTACCGGAGAACAATGCGGTATTGATCACCATTGATTCCAGCAACCGGGTTTTCTTTTCTGTTCTTTCCGAAAAGGATGATTCCAAACATAACGCCGTTATTAACAGTATCAATACGAGCCAGAGTCTTGGACTGAGCCCGGCCGAAATTGCCAATTTCAGGAAGACCTATATGGTGGGGGTGCCTTTTGGAGGTCTGAAGCAATTGCTTGCAACAGATCACAGGGAACAGGGGGCATTGAGGCAAACGGGTATCCCGGTGCTTGACTCCACCAATAACCAGTTGATATGGTGGATAAGAGCAGCCAAGGAAGCTTTTGCCGGTCAAAGAGGCTTTAAATACCTGATCAAGGGTGATGGAAGTTCCAAGTACCCGACTTTTGAAGCGGTGATTAGTGCATTGAAAAAGAATGAAGAGTTTAAATATAACCTTGTTACAGCGTTGGACGATGCCCCCTCAGGGTCGGAGTTTGACAAAACAAAATATTTTAAACCGGAAGAGAATTGATTTATTTACAATAAAAACTATTAGTATATGGCAAGTATTGATGCCGGCGGTGGCGACAGTGGCCACAAAAAAGGCCCGGGGGTGAAGAAAGCCAAGAAACTTTCTACCCGTGTGGACATGACCCCCATGGTGGACCTCGGTTTCCTGCTGATCACATTTTTTGTATTCACAGCTACCATGAGCTCCCCCACCACTCTGGACCTGAACATGCCAAAGGATGTGGATGATCCCACCAAGAAAACAGAGGTAAAGGAATCAGCTGTGTTAACGGTCCTGTTGGGCAAAGACAACCATATTTATTATTACGAAGGGCCTCTTGAAGTAACAGAAGGGAAGAATAACTTCAAAAGTTCTACTTACAAAGAAATCCGGCAGGTGATAATAAACAAGAAGAATGAAGTAAAAAAGAATTTCAACGAGGCCAAGGCTGATCCCAAGGCCTGTGAAGACGAAAAAAAAGCTGCTAAAAAAAGAGGAGACCCCAACTGGGAAAAAGCATGTGAGGACATTGACTTTATGGTGATCATAAAACCCAGCCCCAATGCTACTTACAAGAACACGGTAGATATCCTGGATGAAATGACCATCAACCAGGTGAAGCGCTATGCGATGGTAAAAGTATTGAAAGAAGAAATGGAACTGATCGTAGCCACGGAAGGGCAATAAGCTCTTTTTTAACCGCCTTGTACTCTATGGAAAAATTGAAAATGAGCATCTAATAAAAAAATTAAGTAATGGAAGCCAACAAAATTCTGTCAGCTGATCTTCTGGACTTGGTCTTCGAAGGCCGGAACAAAGATTACGGCGCCTATGAACTGCGGAAGACCTATAACCGCCGCATTACCCGTGCCCTCATCATCACGGCTTCGCTGGCGGCCCTCGCCCTGGGAGGTTCCATCCTTTCCAGCGCTATAAAGGGTAAGGGAGACAAGAAGCTCAAGCAAACGGAGATGACCATACAGGATATCAAGCAGGAAGAAAAGAAAGAACCGCC
>JBQTHS010000096.1:0-21814 GCA_052389635.1 Bacteroidota bacterium
TAGACAAAACTGGTGTGTGAGGGGATATAGTTCATACCGGCTTTTTCAAGTGCCTGGTAAAAAATGGTCCGGGCCTTTTCATTTTCTTTCTTGCAGAAGTTTATAAAGGCAGTATCATCCAGCGAGGCAAGGGCTCCGGCGAGGGAAACGGCGCTGGCGCCGGCATTGGCCCATGGTTGCAGTTCATTCAGTTGCCTGATAGTTTGCGGTTGTGCCAGGGCATATCCCACCCTTGCGCCAGCCATGCCATAAATTTTGGAAAATGTTTTGGCGATAACCAGGTTAGGATAGTCATTCACCAGTTTGGCCATGGAAGGCTCATTGCTGAATTCCGTATAGGCTTCATCCAGTAAAACAATAGCACGGGGTGCAATGTCTTTGATGAATGATTCCAGCTCATCGGCTGGTAAGACAGTGCCTGTTGGATTATTGGGATTGCAGATATAGACCATTTTGGTATCAGGAGTCATTGCATCTTTCATCCGCTGCAGGTCTGTTACTTTACCGGCTGTTAGCGGTACGAGTTTAATATCAAGACCGGTTCGCCTGGCAGCAGGCATCCATAACCTGAAAGTAGGGTCAGGTGCAACAGCATCCCCCTTTTGTAAAGCGGCCCATACCGATACCACACCCAGTAGTTCAGATGAGCCGGCGCCGATAATGACATGTTCTTTGCTGTGACCGGTCAACGATCCGATCTTTTCCCGCAAGCTGGTCGTTACATCCCAGGGATACCGGTTGGAGCCGCCCACCGCATCCATCATGGCTTTCCTGGCCATACTGCAGGGGCCGTACGGGTTCTCATTTGAACTGAGTTTTATTATTTGCCCCGAATGATCTTTTGGTATATTCCTGAATGCATCACGGGCAAACAAATTACGGCTAAGGGAAAAAGCGGCAACGGTCAGTGCACTTTTTTTCAGCAGTTCTCTTCGTTGCATGGCTGATAATTTTATTACCGGAAGTTACAATAAAATGCAAACGGGTCACTGCTTTATTTATAAGGGGCAGCTTACTTTTCCCGAACATATTCTTTCAACGATATTACCCGAAGTCCCTCTTGAAGGGGGATTTAACGGGCTACCGCTTCCCCAGTTCTATCACCTCACAATCTTTTATCTCCTTTCCGTCAATCACAAACCGGATGATCATCCTTACCTGATGCCAGCCATGTCTGCCCGCAGCGCCGGGGTTCATGTGCAGGCAGCTGATCTTGTCGTCATAGATAACTTTCAGGATATGTGAATGACCGCTGATGAATAATTGCGGCTGCTGAATAGCCAGCTCCTTTCTTGTTACAGCATTGTAGTTGGGCGGCGAGCCACCGATATGGCGAAGCATCACTTTCACTTCTTCACACATAAAAACTAACTGCTCCGGAAATTCAGAACGGATATCCTGGCCATCAATATTTCCAAAAACACCCTTCAGTGGCCTGAAGTCCTTCAGTTTCACAACAACATCGTTGCCAAAATCTCCCGCATGCCAGACCTCAGTACAGTTCTCAAAAAGCCTGAACACAGCTTCATCGAGGAAGCCATGTGTGTCCGATATAAGACCGATCCTTGTCAATAGAAATTGTTTACATTTGAGAAAGCAAATTACTGTAAATGCCTTTTCACAGAAACTTTACCTACTACATAGATAAACGGAAATGGAAATACTATTTCCTCATGGTCTCTCTTGAGTTGGATAAATAGGATAATTGTAATGACTCCCCGCCATTATTAATTCTTAATTATTCATTATTAATTAAACAAACATGCCCCACTATTATAAACTCGGAACCATTCCGCATAAACGTCACACACAATTTCGTAAGTCCGATGGTACCCTGTACAGTGAGCAATTATTTTCCACTGAAGGTTTCAGCGATGATTATTCATTGCTCTATCATTGCCATCCGCCCACGCAGATCATCAAAACAGAACCACAGGTAGATGTCTCTCCGCAGGTGGCTGAAGAAAAAATGCTGAAGCACCGTTGCTTTGAAGGATTTCATGTAAAGCCGGGCGGTGAATTTTTGCAAAGCCGTATCCCTGTGCTGGTGAACAACGACTGTCATATCGTGCTGGCGGCCCCGCTGAGCGGAATGAAGGATTATTATTACAAGAATACAGATGCTGATGAAATGATCTTTGTACATGAAGGCAGCGGCACGGTGCATACCCAATACGGGGAACTGCCTTTCGGGTACGGTGATTATATCGTTTTGCCAAGAGGGACCATCTACCAGATCGAATTCAAGGACGACAAGAACCGGTTGTTCATTGTGGAATCATTCAGCCCGCTTCGCTTCCCGAAAAGGTACATGAGCCGCTTCGGGCAACTGATGGAGCATTCGCCGTATTGTGAGAGAGATATCCGTCCGCCGCAGGAGTTAAAGACTTTAGACGAGAAAGGGGATTTTCTCATCAAAGCCAAAAAGAAGGGAATGCTCTATGGGCTGCATTATGGCACTCACCCTTTTGATGTGGTGGGATGGGATGGCTGTTGCTATCCTTATATCTTTTCCATTCATGATTTTGAGCCCATCACCGGCCGGGTGCATCAGCCGCCACCGGTGCACCAGACCTTTGAAACCAATGCTTTTGTAGTCTGCTCCTTTGTGCCAAGGTTGTTCGACTATCATCCCAATGCTATTCCGGCTCCGTACAATCACAGCAATATTGACAGCGATGAAGTGATTTATTATGTGGATGGGGATTTTATGAGCCGTAAGAATGTAACCAGGGGAATGATAACCCTGCACCCTGCCGGCATACCGCATGGACCGCACCCGGGTGCGGTGGAAAAAAGCATTGGCGCCAGGGAAACCAAAGAACTCGCCGTGATGGTGGACACTTTCCGGCCTTTGATGCTTACAAAACAGGCCCTGGAAATCGAACACAAGGACTACATCATGAGCTGGGCAGAATAAAATTTTTTACCAGGGTTGAAAGTCCGGTAGTTTTTACCGGACTTTTTTTATATTCGGCTTACTAAAACAACTTGCCATGCTAAAAATTGGAAATCTGAAGTCCGGCGATATCATCATGGTGAATGATGAAGGGGTGGTCAGGGAAGGAACCGTGGTACAGATAAACCGGGAAGAAAACCAGGCCCTGGTAAACAATGGGGTACAGGAGTTCTGGTACAGCCCTGAGGAAATGAGTTCCGTACCGCTGGATGAAAGCCAATTGCTGGCCTTTGGATTTAGCCGGGAGGAAATAGATGGGGCCGTAAAATATAAGAAAGACTCTTTCCGGCTGGTAACTCCCAAAAAAGGTGATTTTTCCAACGTGGAGATGTGGTGGCGGGAAGACCGGCGGCATTTTAGCTTCCCACTCGGGGTGCATGAGCTGCAGAACCTCCATCTGGGCATGACTAAAATACATTTATACAAGGTTTAAGGCCTTATCGGGGCCTGAAATCCCGGTACAACCATATCTTTTCCACAGAACCCCTAAAAATGACCGGGGTTTTTTCTTTTTTAGAGCTGATACACTTACCTTTGCCCGCCCGGAACGAAAAATACCCTGAAAATGATTTTTAGGGTGTTGGTCGGACCGGCGTTCCCAAAAAATATGTCGAAACAACCCCTTATAAAACAGGATGGTACAATAATCGAAGCCCTGTCCAACGCTATGTTCAGGGTGAAGCTGGAAAATGGTCATGAAATACTGGCTACCATCTCGGGGAAAATGAGAATGCACTATATCCGCATCCTGCCGGGTGATAAAGTGGGGGTGGAGTTGTCGCCATATGATTTGACAAGGGGAAGAATCAATTTCAGGTATAAGTAAGGCTGTTAGCTGATAGCATTTAGCTATTAGCCCGGTCAGCTAAATAAATCGAGAATTGCTAGCAGCTAAAAGCTAATAGCTAAAAGCTAAAAGAAATGAAAGTAAGAGCATCCATTAAAAAGCGCAGCGTTGATTGTAAGATAGTTCGCCGTAAAGGGAAACTGTATATCATCAACAAAAAGAATCCCCGCTTTAAGCAGCGTCAGGGATAATAATTAATTTAAAAAAATCAAGATACAAGAACCAAGTTGGGGTTTGTGATTTGTTTCCGGTCCGAAGGGATTTCTTCGGAAGAATTTAAACTAAAAAAATATGGCTCGTATTGCCGGTGTTGACTTACCAAAAAATAAAAGAGGCGAAATAGGTCTTACTTATATCTATGGTATCGGACCTTCTACTGCCAAATACATTCTTGACAAGAACAATATTGACCGTAACAAGAAAGTACATGAGTGGAATGATGATGAGCTGAATGCTATCCGTAATGTCATCACAGAAGAGCTGAAAGTGGAAGGGCAGCTGCGTTCAGAGGTGCAGATGAGCATTAAGCGTTTGCTGGATATCGCCTGCTACCGCGGCCTTCGCCATCGTAAAGGCCTGCCGGTAAGAGGTCAGCGTACCAAGACTAACAGCCGTACAAGAAAAGGTAAGAGAAAGACAGTAGCCGGTAAGAAGAAGGCGCCGAAGAAATAGGCCATTAGCCGATAGCCTTTAGCTAAAAGCTATTAGCTAACAGCTAACAGCTTAATATGAGGCTTACAACCAATGAATCAATCACAGATCGCTTAAGCCTGCGGGAGGATTGATCCACCATCGTAAGATGGGATTTTAAAAACGAAAGAGAATACCTCAGAACAACAATTATGGCAAAAGCAACAGCACAGCAGTCGGTAAGCGCAAAAGCCGCTGCTAAAAAAAGAGTGGTGAAAGTGGATGCATACGGAGATGCCCATATTTCTGCCACATTCAACAACATTATCATCAGCCTTACCAACAAGAACGGCCAGGTGATCTCCTGGAGCAGTGCGGGTAAAATGGGCTTTAAAGGTTCCAAGAAGAACACCCCATATGCCGCACAGATGGCTGCCGCGGACGCTGCTAAAACAGCATTTGATGCCGGTTTGAAAAGGGTGGATGTGTATGTAAAAGGTCCTGGCGCTGGTCGTGAAAGTTCTATCCGTTCTTTATCACAAAGCGGAATAGAAGTGGTGATGATCAAAGACGTGACACCGATGCCGCACAACGGTTGCCGTCCGCCGAAGAAGAGAAGAGTTTAAAGACTAACGACTAAATACATATTGAGCCAATTTGGTTTCATTTTAAGAAAGGGTGCCTGATTGATTTTTTAACGCTTTTACTGATCAGAGCACCGTTACAAAAAAGCGTAAATGAATAAAAACTATGGCAAGGTACAATGGTCCCAAGACCAAGATTTCCCGCATTTTTGGCGAGCCTATTTTAGGCAACGGTAAATGGCTGACAAAAAACAGCAACCCCCCGGGTATGCATGGCGAAAAGCGCAAGCGTAAAACACTTGGTGAATACGCTTTACAGCTCCGTGAAAAACAAAAAGCCAAATACACCTATGGTATTTTAGAAAAACAATTCCGCAAAACTTTTGAAGAGGCTGCCCGTCGCAGGGGTGTAACTGGTGAGAACCTGATCAAACTCTGTGAGGCCCGCCTGGATAACACTGTTTTCCGCATGGGTATTGCACCCAGCCGTCCTGCTGCCCGGCAGCTGGTAAGCCACAAGCACATTGAAGTAAATGGTGAAGTGGTGAATGTCCCTTCGTGCCAGCTGAAACCCGGTGATGTTGTCAGCCTTAAGGAAGGCAGCAAAGGAAGAACATCCATTACCAGTGTGGTAAGGGCAAAGAACCCGAAGTTCAACTGGCTGGACTGGAGTGAAACAGAGATGAAAGGCACTTTCATCACCTATCCTGAAAGGGAAAGCGTTCCGGAAAACATCAAGGAGCAATTGATTGTGGAATTGTATTCCAAATAAGCTATTAGCTAATCCTAAATCTTAAATCTAAAATTTTAATATGGCCATTTTAAATTTCCAGAAACCCGATAAGATCATTCTGCAGAAAGCAACTGATTTTGAAGCCCAGTTTGAGTTTCGACCCCTGGAGCCCGGCTACGGTGTCACCATCGGTAATGCACTCCGCCGTGTGTTATTAAGCTCACTGGAAGGCTATGCCATTGTGGGGGTGAAGATCGAGGGAGTGGATCATGAGTTCGCCACCATGAAGGGCATCAGCGAGGATGTGGTGGAAATTTTCCTGAACCTGAAACAGGTTCGTTTCAAAAAAGCCGTGGACCATGAAGTGGCTAACGAAAAGGTTATGCTGTCTATCCGCAACAAGACAGAATTCACTGCCGGCATGATTGGCGAAGGGACCCATTCCTTCCAGATCATGAACCCCGACCTGCTGATCTGCACACTGGATTCTTCTGCCAGAATGGACATTGAACTTACCATCGGCAAGGGCCGTGGTTATGTGCCTGCTGAGGACAACAAACCCAAAGATGCACCGCTGGGTTATATCCCCATTGATGCCATCTTTACGCCGATCAAAAATGTGAAATATACTATTGAGAATACGAGGGTGGAGCAAAGAACAGACTTTGAAAAACTCATCATGGAGGTTTCAACCGATGGTACTATCCATCCGGAAGAAGCCGTGAAGCAGGCTTCAAGGATTTTGATCCAGCACCTGATGATCATCACCGATGAGAACATCACATTTGATAACAAAGAAGAGAAGAAAGAAGACCTGGTAGATGAGCAGACGCTGCAACTGCGCAAAGTGCTGAAGACCCCGCTGGAAGACCTTGACCTTTCTGTAAGGGCCTTCAACTGCCTGAAAGCTGCCAAGATCAACTCCCTGAGTGAACTGGTGCAGTACGAGCAGGAAGACCTGATGAAATTCCGCAACTTCGGCCAGAAATCACTGGCTGAGATTGAGCAGGTGCTTACCGAAAGGGGCCTGCACTTCGGAATGGATCTGGCCAAGCTGGGGATTGATGCAAGTGAATTTTAAGGTCTCCCCAAGCTCCTCCGAATGCTTGCGCTAAAGCTTCAGCGTCGGCGCAAAGAGGGGTTTCCGGAAAGTCTTTGATTGAATATTTTTTTTAACCAATGC
This sequence comes from Bacteroidota bacterium, assembly GCA_052389635.1. Lineage (GTDB taxonomy): Bacteria > Bacteroidota > Bacteroidia > Chitinophagales > Chitinophagaceae > JJ008. The sequence continues at coordinate 6,937 of JBQTHS010000096.1, forward strand.
TGTTCTAATTACAGCGAATGCTGCAAATCCTGACACGGTGCAGCATCTTAAAATTTAAACGTCATGCGTCACGGAGACAAAGTAAAAAACCTGGGCAGAAAGAAAGCACACAGGGATGCCCTGCTGAGCAACCTGGCCTGCCAGCTGATCCGGCACAAAAGGATCGTAACCACAGTAGCCAAAGCGAAAGCCCTGAGGGTATATGTGGAACCCCTGATCACCAAAGGAAAGACCAATTCAACACACCAGCGCAGGGTGGTGTTCAGCTACCTGCAGGATAAAGAAGCGGTGACCGAACTGTTCGGCTCCGTTGCCGAGAAAGTGGCCGGCCGTCCGGGCGGTTATACCCGTATCATCAAGCTTGGCGCCCGCCCCGGCGATAATGCTGAAACAGCGATGATAGAACTGGTTGACTTCAACGAGATATATGGTAAAGGCAAAGGCGAGGCAAAAACAGCTACGAAGAAGACCCGCCGTTCGGGTGCTGCGAAGAAGCCAACTTCCGCTAAAGCTGCAGCTGGTGAAAAAGCTGAAGCTGCTGAAGGGAAAACTGCTGAATAAGGACAAAAGAAACCTGCTGAATACAAAGCCTCCTTTCCGGGGGCTTTTTTATTGCAGGTACGACCCGGCTGGCTTTTGTGACCTTTCCTGGATCATTGGGAAATATAATTGCCGGAAAAGAGAAAAGTATTATGTCAATCATTTGTGCATGTTTACACATTGCTTCCGCCGCTGAGGAGCCAATACCTATCTTTGCAGACAATTTAAAACTAAGATGGCCGTCCTGCCGGCGGAAAGAATATGAACCGCATTTATTTTGACAACGCTGCCACCACGGCACTGGATAAGGAGGTGCTGGATGCCATGCTGCCTTATATGACCACTCATTTTGGCAACCCTTCTTCCATTTATTCTTATGGGAGGGAAAGCAGGCTGGCTGTGGAAACGGCCAGAAAAACAGTGGCCCGCATCCTGAATGCAAACCCCGGTGAAATCTTCTTTACCAGCGGCGGTACGGAAAGCGATAATATGGCCGTATCATCAGCCATTTATGATTTGGGTTGCAGACATATTATCACTTCGCCCATCGAGCATTATGCAGTGCTTCATGCCGTGGAGCATTTTGATCATGATGATGTGGTGACGAGCAGCATGGTGAAAATACTTCCTGACGGGCATGTGGATCTGAAAGACCTGGAAAAGCAACTGGCCGGGCATAAAGAACACTGTTTAGTAAGCCTGATGCATGCCAACAATGAAATTGGCAACCTGCTGGATATATATGCGGCAGGGGAGATTTGCAAGAAATACAATGCCATCTTTCTTTCGGACACGGTGCAAACAGTAGGGCATTACAAAATTGATTTACGGAGCAAGCCGGTGCATTTTGCAACGGGCGCCGGGCATAAATTTCATGGGCCAAAAGGAGTGGGTATTCTTTACATCAATGACAATATAAAAGTAAAACCCATGATACACGGGGGAAGCCAGGAACGGAATATGCGGGCCGGTACTGAAAACCTATACGGGATTATCGGCTTTGCCAAAGCCCTGGAGCTGGCGGACGCAACGATGGAGCAAGACAGTGCATATATCCAGTCATTAAAGACATACATGATTGCGGAGCTGAAAAAAAATATCAAAGCTGTGCAGTTCAACGGCGACTATGCAGGCAAAAGCCTCTATACCGTCCTAAATGTTTCTTTTCCCAAAACAGAAAAATCAGAAATGATACTCTTCAACCTGGATATGCAGGGCATTTGTGTATCCGGTGGCAGTGCCTGCAGCAGCGGGGCCGATGTGGGCAGCCATGTCATCAGGGCGCTGAACAGCAACCCCAACCTGGTCCCCGTACGTTTTTCTTTTTGCAAACACAATACGAAAGAGGAGGTGGATGTGGTGATTGGCAAGCTGAAAGAATTGATTTAGCGGCTATCAGGCTCTGTATAAAGTTAACCGGCTTAGGATACCCCCCGGCATCCCTGCAAATTCATAACAGTTAAACCGGTTATTTTCTTTGAGGGCTATTCCCGACCTTTGCCCGGCTTATGACAAAACAAGAACGGATCATACTATTTCTGCTGGCAGGACTGAACTTCACCCATATCCTCGATTTCATGATCATGATGCCGTTGGGTAATTACCTGATCCCGGACCTGGGTATCTCTGCTTTTCAGTTCAGCATGCTGGTGGCCAGTTATTCTGTCAGCGCCTTTTTTTCCGGGCTGGCGATCGCCATCTTTATTGACCGCTTTGACAGAAAAAAATCCCTGCTCATAGCTTACATCGGTTTCCTGCTTGGTACGCTGGCTTGCGGTATTGCTCCTACTTACGGTTTATTACTTGGCGCCCGTATCCTCGCCGGGCTGTTTGGTGGTATCATCGGGGCACAGGTCCTTTCCATCGTTGCTGACCTTTTTACCTATGAAAGGAGGGGCCGTGCCATGGGGGCTGTAATGAGTGCTTTTGCGGCCGCTTCCATCCTCGGCGTTCCGCTTTCCCTGTACATGACCAATCTCTTTAAATTAAACTGGCATATCCCTTTTCTTCTCATCGGTTCTTTGGGAATTGTTTTCGTTCCGTTTATCATCCGCTTCATCCCTTCGATGACAGGACATATAAAATCAAAAACAGCCGGCAGTAATATCTTTGATGCATTGGTAGTTGTTTTTAAGGTGCCCGAACAGCGGTCCGCCCTGATATTTTCCTGTCTGCTGATGATGGGACATTTTCTCATCATCCCCTTTATCAATCCTTATCTTGAATTTAATAAAGGATTTTCGAAGGATTTGACACCGATGATATACTTAGCGGGAGGTATAGCCTCTTTTGCAGCTGCCCTTTTCCTGGGCAGGTTTTCGGACAAAGTGGGTAAGCTGCCTGTATTTTCCTGGTCAGTTTTTTTGTCCCTGCCAATGGTATTGATCATTACAGCCATGCCCGGCGTTCATTTTTCTGTAGTGCTTGTTTTTTTTGCATTTTGGTTTATGGTGGCAACGGGAAGGGCCATTACCTCACAAGCTATGATCAGTGAAGTGGTGAAAGCGGAACAAAGAGGCAGCTTTATGAGTGTGAACGGCAGTGTACAGCAGCTGGGCAGCGGTATTGCAGCGTTGTCAGCAGGGGCTATTGTTATTACTGAGAAATCAGGGAAGATACATCACTACAACTGGGTTGGCTATCTCAGTATCCTTGTATTAGTAGGCAGCTTATTATTAGGAAGGTACATCTTCAAACGCCTTGATAAGACCGAAGATGAGGTTCAGTTGGAAAATGAATTCTTAAAAGAAACCGCCTGATATCATTTCATCACCCTGAAAACCGGATACCGCATGTGGGCCGGCTCAAACCAGGGAGAATTCTGATACACAAAATTTAATTGTGCCCTGCCATTTTTTGCAAAAGCTGTATCCGTCGCTTTTCGTTGTTCCAATTTTGTTTTCAGCTCTGTATTGTTCTTTAAATAATCAGCCGCTATATCCTCAAAAGCATAACCTGAATACCCCTCTTTCTGACCAAGCACAGCATCAAAATAATTCCAGGCAAAATAAGAATCTTCTGCCTGCGGCTCCAAAGTTTCCATCAGAAAACGGTTAGCAACCTGGTTCATGGGGATATACCAGTCGCCTTTTCTGAAACCAAGAGACTGTAAACCGGCGCTGATTTTTACATCGCTGTTGAGATGATGCATTTCATACTGACGGGGCAAGGCTTTGTAGTCTTCAATTTTATAAACTTCAACCTCTATTGTGCTGTCTTTTTTTAATTGCGTCATCTGCACTTTATTCAGCTTTAATAACTCAATTACTTTCCACCAGCCCTGCGGAATGATATAGGCTTTTGGTTTCATAACGGAATTTTTCGGCGGAAAGTAATTGAAGATCTTAATTGTCTTTTCAAATGGTTTATTCCTGTCATAATACAATCTTGGCAAGCCTGATATTTCGCTTGGTTTTCTTCCGGATTCATATCCTTTGTATAAAACTTCCTTGAATTGTGAACGATCCAATGCCCAGCTTATTGGAAATTCAACCTGAGACCTGACGGATTGTTTGGTTTGATCCCGCAGATCTTTTATGGCTTTACTGTTTTTTGCAGTGAATTCAATAAATGATTGCATGAGTGCATAGGTGGCCCTTACTCTCTGGTCGTAGGGTTTAAGCATATGTGATTCCGGAACAAACGAGAAGGTATGCCATAAGGCCGCAAAACCGCTAGCATACCGGGGACTGTCCCAGTATTCCGACCAGCCGTTTTCCGGGGTATCTCCAAAGGAATTGACATAGGGCACAAGGTCAAATCCCTTTTGCTGCATGGAAGTATAAAGGGCAGGTTCAAATTCTTTACTGATGAACTCACCCATCACCCTGCCGAGTTTGTTGTGCTGAGTGGTAAGCAGGGTCATTACATGCTGGTAATCGGCCCCATTGCTTACATGGTTATCAACAAAAATATCGGGGTCTAACAAATGAAATATTTCCGTGAAAGCCCTTGCGTCTTTTGAATCACATTTGATGAAATCCCGGTTAAGATCCAGGTTTTGGGAGTTGCCGCGGAAGCCAAATTCTTCGGGACCGTTCTGGTCAACCCGGTAGTTGGCGCTGCGGTTGAGGCAGCCGCCAATATTGTAGATGGGAATAAAAGCAAGTACCACATTATCGGCAATCCTGTATTTGTTTATTACAATATCCCTTGCCAGCAGCATGCTGGCGTCAATCCCGTCCGGCTCACCGGGATGAATGCCGTTGTTGATGAGTATAACTCTTTTATTGTTTTTACGGATGTTTTCGAAATTATAATCACCGTTATTGGATACAACTGCAAGGTGAAGCGGATAGCCGGCATCCGTCATACCCATTGTCAGCATTTTTACCTTGCCCGATTTTTCATCGAGTTTTTTCCACCAGTCAATGATTTCAAAATAGGCGGGGGTTTGGGTTCCTTTTGACTGTTCGAATCTTGTAGTTAAATTTTGGGAAATAAGAGAAACGGATAATGAAAGTAGGGCCTGGACAAGGAGCAGTTTTCTCATAAAAGCAGATTGAATCTTAAAAGTAGAAAAGGCACCCCAAAACGGAATGCCTTTCAAATAATTTATTGGAACAACTTTATTTCGCTGCGTTTACTTTCCTTGCCAGCTTGCTTTTCAGGTTGGCAGCTTTGTTTTTGTGGATAGTGCCCCGCTTGGCCAGTTTGTCAATCATAGAAGCCACTTCAGGGAATTTTTCAGTCATTTCCTTTCCTTTCAGGGTTTTCAGGTCACGGATAGCATTACGGGTGGTCCTGCCGTAATACTTGTTTCTTTCACGACGTTTGGCAGCCTGGCGGGCATCTTTTTTTGTAGCACTGTGATTAGCCATTCTTAATTTATTTTTTTAGGACCGCCTTCGCATAAAGCTTCGGCGGTCAAGGGCGGCAAAGGTAGGGTTGAGAGGCTTAATCACCAAATTTCCAGTTGTTTAATTGGCTCCTTTCGAGACCGGTTTTATCCTCATTTCAGAAGGTGGGAAGCAATGCAGATATGTTGCTCGTCTGCTGTAAATCCTTCAAAATGAGCCTTTATTTTCTGCTTTTTTCAACGATATTTGCACCCTCTCCCCAACCCTCTCCTGCAGGGAGAGGGAGAATAACTTAAATGAATTGAAGTTTATGAAGGATTTCTCCTACATAACAAACTCATCCCCCGCTTTTATCGAGAACCTGTACAGGGAATTTGTGAAAGACCCCGGCAATGTGGACCCGGAAATGCGGAAATTCTTTGAGGGCTTTGATTTTGCAGTATCGAATCCGGTTACAAATGGGAAAAGCAGTGTAGCAAGCTCATCAACCGCTCCACGGGCTGACGAAAGCAAAGCGCTGAGTATTGATGTGGACCCGATAGATATCGGGTGGATGAGGGAACTGCGGGCATACCGGATGATACTCGGCTACCGGAACAAAGGTCATTTGCTGGCAAAGACCAATCCCATCCGGACCCGCAAAGACCGCGGCGCCAATATTGAACTGTCTTTTTATGGTTTTGGTGAAGCTGATCTGGATAAGGAATTCCTGGCCGGTAATTTAATCGGGCTCGGAACCACCACACTCCGGAATATCCTGGACCACCTGGAGAAATGCTATGCCCACCATACCGGGATTGAGTTCAAATACATCAGCGACCAGAAGAAAGTGGACTGGATTACCTATGCCATTGAACATACGATGCAGGAGCCGCTGCCACTTGACAAGAAGAAGAGAATACTGGAGAAGCTGAACCAGGGAGTGATGTTTGAAAAATTCCTGCATACCAAGTATGTGGGGCAGAAAAGATTTTCATTAGAAGGAGGAGAAACAACCATCGCAGCGCTGGACGCCATTATTAGTTCTGCGGCAGATAATGATGTGCAGGAAGTGGTGATAGGTATGGCACACCGGGGCAGGCTGAATGTGCTGGCCAACATCATGGGAAAAACATACGAACAGATATTCAGCGAGTTTGAAGGCACAGCCAGGATGGACCAGACTATGGGCAGCGGCGATGTGAAGTACCACATGGGATACGGAAGCGAGGTGCAAACACTGAATGACAAGACCCTTCACCTGAAGCTGATGCCTAACCCATCCCATTTGGAAGCCGTGAACCCGGTAGTGGTAGGGTTTTCAAGGGCCAAGGCGGATGTGATGTATAAAAGTGATTTTGACCGGATTCTTCCCATACTTGTTCATGGCGATGCATCCATTGCCGGTCAGGGCATAGTATATGAAGTGTTGCAGATGAGTTATCTGAAAGGCTATTACACCGGCGGCACTATTCACTTTGTCATCAATAACCAGATTGGTTTTACCACTGACTTTGATGATGCAAGAAGCTCTGATTACTGCACATCACTGGCAGCAGCCATTCAGGCGCCGGTATTTCATGTGAATGGTGATGACCCCGAGGCGGTGATAAAATGTGCGGAGATAGCAACGAGGTACAGACAGGAGTTTAATTCCGATGTTTTTATAGACATGGTTTGTTACCGCCGCCATGGGCATAATGAAGGTGATGACCCGAAGTTTACACAACCGCATCTGTATGCATTAATTGACAAACACCCCAATCCAAGGGAAGTATATATCAAATACCTGTTGGAAAACGGGGAGCCGGATGCACAGGCGCTTGCCAAAGAGATGGAGAAGAAATTCTGGGCTGACCTGCAGGAGCGGCTGGATGAAGTGAAACAGAACCCTTTGCCCTACACTTATCAACCACCTGAACTGGAATGGAAAAAACTGCGCAGGGCCAGTGCAGATGATTTTGACCATTCACCGGTAACAGCTGTCAGTACCGAAAACTTTAAAAAAGTGTTTGCTGCATTGATGCAATGGCCCGAAGATTTCAAACCGCTGCGGAAAGTGGAGAAGATACTGCAGGATAAAGTAAAATTGTTTGAAACAGAGCATAAGGTGGATTGGGCCACCGGCGAATTGCTGGCCTATGGCAGCTTATTGCTGGAAGGAAAAGATGTACGGATGAGCGGACAGGATGTAGGGAGGGGAACTTTCTCTCACCGCCATGCTGTGCTGCGGGATGAGAATAATGACAAACCCTATAACAGGCTTAGCCGTATTCCCGGCGCTACCGGAAAATTCAGGATATACAATTCATTGCTGAGTGAATTTGGTGTGTTGGGATTTGAATATGGCTATGCGATGGCTAATCCGGGTGCGCTGGTGCTATGGGAGGCGCAGTTTGGCGATTTTGCCAATGGCGCCCAGACCATGATCGACCAGTTCATTGCTGCAGGGGAGCAGAAATGGAACCGGATGAACGGGGTGACAATGCTGCTGCCGCATGGATATGAGGGGCAGGGTCCGGAACATAGCAGCGCCAGGCTGGAAAGGTTCCTGCAACTGTCGGCAGAGCTGAGTATAGTTGTTACCAATATTACCACTGCCGCTAATCTCTTCCATGGATTGAGAAGACAACTGGCATGGCCTTTCCGGAAACCACTCATCAATTTTTCACCCAAGGCCAATTTAAGACATGCGGGCAGTTATTCGGAGATGGATGAGTTTACTTCGGGTGGGTTCCGGGAACTGATCGATGATATAACAAGCGAAGCAGGCAAAGTAAAAAAGGTATTACTCTGCAGTGGTAAGATCTATTTCGATATGGCCGAACGGCAGCAGAAAGAAAGGAGAAAGGACATCGCCATTCTCCGGCTGGAGCAGATCTACCCGTTGCCCTTCAAACAACTGGAGGCAATGTATAAAAAGTACGCCAAAGCCACCTGGTTCTGGGTGCAGGAAGAGCCACTGAATATGGGTGCAGCATCATTTTTGCAGATGAACCTCAAGACCATCAACTTTGGCATCATCAGCAGGCAGGCTTCTGCTTCCACGGCCACCGGTTACAATAAGGTGCATGTACAGGAGCAGGCGGAGATCATAGAAACAGCGTTCAGCATATAAAAACAGAAACAAGATTTTATGATAGATATAAAAGTGCCAACAGTCGGCGAATCCATCAGCGAGGTTACCTTACTGAAATGGAATAAAAAAGACGGGGAGTATGTGGAGCGGGATGAAGTGATCGCTGAACTGGAAAGTGAAAAGGCAACTTTTGAGGTGAACGCCGAGCAGGCCGGGGTGATCAAACTCGCCGGGCTGAAGGAAGGCGATACCATCAAGATTGGCGACCTGCTGGCCAGCATTGATGAAAAGGCGGCTAAACCAGTCAGGAGTCAGGAGTCGGTCCGTAAGGACTCCTTAGGAGGAGTCGATAGCCGGAAATCAGAGAACGGAACTCAAAAGACAGAAACAGGAAGTCAAAAATCCACAAAATCTGAGAAGTCGCCGAAAAAGGCAGCATCAGCTGCACCTGTCACAGCAGTCTCCAATGATATAAAAGCAAGCCCTGTAGCTTCTGCTATAATAGCTGATAAAAAAGTGGACCCCAAAACGGTAACCCCCACCGGGCCTGCCGGGAAGATCCTCAAGGACGATGTACTGGCGGCACTCTCCACCCCCGGGAAAAAAGCATTTGCAGGCGCCGCATTGAACAGCCGGAATGTGCGGACAGAGAAAATGAGCAACCTGCGGAAAACGATCTCGAGAAGATTGGTGGAAGCAAAGAACACTACGGCCATGCTCACTACTTTCAATGAAGTGGATATGAGCAGCATCATGGAAATAAGAACGAAGTATAAAGATAAATTCAAAGAGATACATGGGGTGGGGTTGGGGTTTATGAGTTTTTTTGCAAAAGCCTGCGCAGTTGCATTAGCTGAATGGCCATCGGTGAATGCCTATATCGACGGGGACCAGATCGTTTATCATGATTATGCGGACATCAGTATTGCAGTCAGCACTCCCCGGGGCCTGACCGTACCGGTTATGCGGAATGTGGAGAGCCTGAGCATGGCCGATGTGGAGAGAAAAGTACTGGAGCTGGCGGGCAAGGCAAAGGATAGCAAGCTGACCACCGAGGAACTGACCGGTGGCACTTTCACGATCACCAATGGAGGTGTGTTTGGTTCACTGATGAGCACACCCATCATCAATATCCCGCAAAGTGCTATTTTAGGCATGCATAAGATAGAAGAAAGACCAGTGGTGATAAACGGGCAAATAATAGCGAGGCCCATGATGTACCTGGCATTAAGCTATGACCACCGGATTATTGATGGCCGTGAATCGGTGAGCTTCCTGGTAAGAGTGAAAGAGTTACTGGAAAATCCGGAGCAATTACTGATCGGAAAAGACCCGGTGAAGACATTGCTGGAAATTTAAAGTATTAAAAATGCGAAAATTATTATTTATTTTATCAGTGATAGCGGTAATATTAATTTCTTGTCAGAAAGAAATTGACTGGGGCCTGGGTGGCAGCGCAAGCCAGCAGCTTATCCGCATCAAATCTAAAACGGGCACAACGGATACGACGCAGATCGATTATTACTATGACGCCAATAAAAGGATGATCAGAGAGCTGACAAATGGAATTGGCGGCGGACAGAACCTTAATAATGACCTTACCATTACCAGGAACGCAACCGGTATTGTTACCAAAACAGTGCAGAAAGCAGCTGCATTGGTTGCAGCAGGTGTCGATAGTGTAGTGACGATCTATAACTACAACACAGCTACTTCCCAATACAGGTCCTCTGTTTTTCAATTGGGCATTCCGGGGTTCACGGTGTTGGACAGCACCGTTTATACCTACGATGCATCAGGAAAGATCAGCAAGGATGAACATTACCTGCAGATAATAGGTCTGCCGATACCTTTACCACCCACGCTGGCTGCCCGGAACACCTATACCTATTCCACCGATGGTAAAAACCTTTTGTCTGTTTCAACGGAAGCCGCCACCACACCAGGGGGACCGCTGTCGCAGGTCACGGCACAGGCCTATACTATGGATACAAAGGTCAATCCCATGATCATTTTAAATGAAGGGGTATTGCTTGGCAGGCTGGGTTTGTACAGCGCCAATAACAGCAATAAGGCAGTTGTCAGTAATGCGATTGACCCGACACAGAATTTTACCATGGATTATACATATAAGTATAACTCAGCTAATAAGCCTGATTCCTCTTACGGCACAAGAACCCCGGGAGGAGTGGTGACAGCAACAAAATATTTTTACCAATAGGATAGGTTATGCGTATTCGGAAGACTAATGACGTATGCAGCATTAGTAACAATCATAATGTCTTTGATAGCAGGTAATTTTGAGTTTAAGGTAAAGGATAGGATGCGGTTCTTGATCCCCTTTATCGGAATGCTAAACTTTAATATGAAAGATAACAGGCTGATATTCTTTCTATTACTGATTGGATCTTGTTTTTCCTGTCAGAAGGAAACAGATAAGGAGGCTCCTGGCAGTACACTTCTTGTAAGAACGGTTTTGAGATCAGGAGCTGACTCAACAGTTACAACTTATTCCTATGACCCGCAGCTAAGATTAATAAAAGAGGATTGCTTTGTTTTACCTAACGGGTTTCTTTCAGAATTAATAATTAACAGAAATTTCGATGGAGTTATTGCCACAACAGTTCAAAGATCACCTGGTTTTCATGCAATGGGATATGATAGTGTGATCACAAGATATAATTTTAACCAAGCAGCTTCCAGGTATACCTCGTCCGTACTTGATATGTCAGTCCATCAATCCGAGATCGACAGCACTGTTTATACTTACGATGCCAGCAACAGGATAGTTACTGATTCAGTATTTGTTAGAGTATTACCCGGACCTCCGTTTTTGTTATACCGACATACTTATACGTATGCTGGCACTGGGAATGATCTTATAAATGTATCAATAGAAAAGATATTAACAGTGGGCGGACCTTTTACAGTAATTGGGTCACAGGATTTTACTTTTGATACGCAGATAAGCCCCCTGATATTATTAAATGAAGCTATTTTGCTTAACAGGGCAGGGGTCATTGATTATACTAACGCCTGGCTGTATAATATGGGTAATATCTTTGGCAGCAAGAATGCAACGAAAACAATTTACACGGATATTATCCTGCCAGCCAGGAACTTTACGATGGACTACCTGTATTGGTATAACGCTTTTAATATGCCAGATTCTTCTTTATGTACTAGAAACCCCGGTGGTACTGCATCAGTCCGAAAATACTATTATCAATAATCGAAACCTACGTTGTTTTGTATAATCGGTTGACCTTCGTTTACTTTACAAAGTGAGCCGCTTTCATTCCTACTGTAACACTGCCGCTGCTGTCCTTTCATCTTATGATGGACAGGAACCTTTTTCACTTGCGCTGAAGAAATTTTTTACCGGCCAAAAAAAATTCGGCTCCCGTGACAGGAAAATGATGGCACACCTGTGCTACTGCTATTTCAGGGCTGCAGCTCTTTTTGATAGTGAATCGCCGGAAGAGAAAATAATAAAGGGGTTATTCCTCTGTTCAACAGAGCCGGATGAACTGCTTAAGCAACTGAGACCGGAATGGAATGAGAGAATTTATTTACCGGCGGAAGAGAAGATTGCACTGCTGTCACCGGGGAAAACAATTCAGCATTTATTTCCCTTTGCAGCGGAACTGAGTGGGGGCATAGACGCTTCCCAATTCTCTTTATCGCATTTGATACAACCGGATTTTTTTCTCCGGATCAGGCCGGGTTATGAAGAAACAGTTGTTCAAAAGCTGAAGGCAGCAGGCATTTCATACCGGATGACTGGTGATTCATGTATTGCATTACCTAATGCCACAAAAGCGGAGCAGATAGTTGAGCTGAACAAAGAGGCCGTGGTGCAGGATTACAGCTCGCAGCGAGTGGGAGAATTGCTTCAGCTGGTCAGACGGGGACTGTCAGACCGGTTGAAAGTATGGGACTGCTGCGCAGCCAGCGGCGGAAAATCCATCCTGGCAAAAGATATCCTTGGCGATATTGATTTAACAGTAAGTGATGTAAGGGAAAGCCTCATTCATAACCTGAAGAGGAGGTTTCAAGCAGCAGAGATTACAAGGTATAAAAACTCCCACTGCGACCTTACGCATTCACCATTGCCCATTCACCATTCACTTTTTGACTTTATCATTTGCGATACCCCCTGCACCGGCAGCGGCACCTGGGGCCGAACACCGGAGCAGCTTTTTTATTTCAACAGGGAAAAAATTGATGAATATGCCCTGCTGCAAAGAAAAATAGTTTCAAATGCCCTGCTGCAACTGAAGCCCGGCGGCCACCTGCTGTATATAACCTGCTCCGTTTTCAGAAAGGAAAATGAAGAAGCTGTGGAATACCTAAAACAACAATTCCATCTTCAACTGATAAAGATGGAATTGCTCAAAGGTTATGATAAAAAAGCAGATACGATGTTTGCCGCTTTGCTGGCGAAGCCTTTATAATCTGATAAGTTCTGCTGTGCCGACCGTTATTACCCCATCCAGCACTTTGATATAGTATTTCCCCTTTGGTAAATGATTAACCGGCATATCAATTGTTTTCTTCCCGCTTCCTTTAGATTCTTTCAGCTGCATCACCAGGCTGCCTTTTGCATCATATACCGCCACCGGCATATTGCTGATGGCATAGGAGGTTTCCACCACCAGCGTTACGGTGCTGGCATAGGAGGGATTTGGTTGAACCGTCACCGCCTTCTTTACCTGGTTAGGGTCAATCACCCCGGTTACGATGCAGGGAGACGATACAGTGATATTGGTAGTGTCAATATACACTGCGGTGAAACCGGCCGTAGCAGTATCAATGATCTGACGGATGCGGTAAGAATAATTACCGGATGAACCGCTTGTAAGGTCATTATTGAACTGGTAGCTCCGGTTTGCAAGAATATCGCCTGTTTGTGCATTTACATCACCGATCTTGGTATAAACAGTTTCTCCCGGCGCTTTTCTTTCAATCTCGTATTTCATGGCGCTCACATCTTTGCTGTTCCAGCTTATGCCGATGCGGCAGCCGGTGGCGGCGGATGAAGATGTGGCATATTCAGTGAGCAGATTGGAGAACGCCAGTTTCAAATTGGGAATACCATAGCCCATCCTGTCATCGGGGTTTGCTGCCCTGCTTCCTGCCTGCCGCAAGGCAGCGATGATCTTCATGTTGTTGTATTCCGGAAACCCCTGCCACAGGCAGGTGCCGAGACCGGCCATATTGGGACAAGCGAAAGAAGTACCGTTGCTTGTGCCAACTGTGTTCCCTGTGCTTTGAACCAGCGCCGACACTCCCACGGATGCCATATCAGGTTTGATCTGTCCGTCAGATGAAGGCCCGAAGCTGGAAAAACCTCCCACAGCCCCCGCAGCACTCACAGCGCCTACTGCCACCACACTGTCGCCATCTGAAGGAGTGATCAAAAAACGCCATGCATTGCCGCCTTCATTTCCCACTGCATTAAATACCAGCATACCTTTTTTAGCAGCCAGATCGGCGCCGATGGCAGAGGTGGTGAAGTTGCCGTTCATATTGGCATATACATAATTGAATGTGGCGTTATCGAAATCGTAATAGCCAAGCGAAGAAGAAATGATATCGCAGCCAAGACTGTCAGATCTTTCGGCGCCGCATACCCAGTTATGTTCCTCAATGGGATATTCAGAGGCCACATCTTCTGTTCTGAACAAATGAAAGTCTGCTTTCGGGGCTTTACCGATAAACTGTCCGGGAATATTGGCAGCAATGGTGGAAAGGCACTGCATACCGTGTGCATGATCTTCGGTAACGCTGGCATGGCGGGCCACAAAATCCCAGGTTGTTTTGATCTGCCCGTTGATCCTGGCACTGTCAAATGCCCGCAATCCGGGGTAATTGAAGAAACCGGCATCCAGCATGGCGATTGTCATGCCCTGGCCACGGAGACCGATATTATGCAGGAACTCGCCGTTGTGCAGGTGTATCTCATTGTAGGATGCCGTGCCGTAATTAAAGTAGTCAGCTGCTGTTCCTTCAATCCGTTCTGCTGAAGGAATGAAAGGCTGCTCCGGTTCAAACTTATCAATGACAGATCTTCCACCAGTCTCATTTCTTGCAGCAATACCAGATACTGCCTGTACAAAGGGAAAACCGTTGATAGTGGTTATGGCATTAGCATCCGAAGTCTGAATGGTGACAGAGTTCAGCCATTTGGATACATTGAGCACCGTTACATTGGTCACATTGCGTATTTGAGTAACGTATGACGGTGTAACAGGCAAATCAGTACTGTCTAAGGCAATACCATACCGGGTCCTTCTGTCAATGGCTTTCTGAGTAATATAAGCAACCGGATTGGATAAAGTGAAGGGGGTGCCCCCTTTGTTCTTCAGTTTAACTACATAACGGGTAAACTGCGCCTGCGACATATTTGTTGCGGCAATCAATACGATAAAGAGGAGTAAAATTTTTTTCATGAAAATGGTTATCCCCAAATTTACGG
>JBQTHS010000097.1:0-5228 GCA_052389635.1 Bacteroidota bacterium
GTATATTGTATAACCGGAGCCGGCTGTTTGTTGCTTTAAGCCGGAAATAAAGACTTCTGCAGTCTGTTGCTGATTTAATGGTTTCTTTTACTTCGGCAGATTTTGTAAAAACAATCCTGAAATAAACAGTTTCCCGGCGGATCAGCTCATCCATTAGCCGATAGTTACTGGTCATTTTTCCTTCAGGCGTCTTTTCCGCAAAGATGCCTACCAGTTCTGTTTCATACCTGCTGGTTTGCACATCAATAAGCTGACAACTGCATATTTTATTGGAAACGGCTGATGAATCAGTTCCTGCTGCTGTTTTGCCGGTATTGATAATAAGTGTATCGCTGTCGTTTCCACTTGCAGCGCAAAAGAACAGCTGAAGAAAAATAACAGCCGGGATACAGATCATCTTTTTCATGGTTTTCAAAGGATGCTGCTGTTAAGCAGCCCGGTTCTATGAAATTTAGAAAACAAAAAAGTTTAATACATCGTAGTTTTCCGGAGGCAAATTCCGCTTCGTATCTTGCGGCCTCAAATTCAAGCTATGACAGCTGATTTTCTGAAAGTACTGCGGGTATTACCCGAAAACGAAGGTTCTTTTGCCGGTTTTACGGTTATAAAAAGCAAGGGGGAAAAGATCAGTTCTTTCTCCCCTGTTGACGGAAAGCTCATCGGAACCGTTACCGCAGCTGATAAAAATGCATACGAAACAGTGATTAAAAAAGCAGCCGGGGCGTTTATTGAATGGCGTACATGGCCGGCCCCCAAAAGGGGCGAGATTGTAAGACAGGTTGGTGAAGCATTGCGGCAATACAAAGAGCCCCTCGGTAAATTAGTTTCTTATGAAATGGGCAAGAGCCTGCAGGAAGGATACGGCGAAGTGCAGGAGTGGATTGATATCTGCGATTTCGCTGTTGGCCTTTCAAGACAGCTGCATGGGCTGACCATGCACAGTGAAAGGCCCGGCCACCGTATGTATGAACAGTATCATCCGCTGGGCATCGTTGGAATTATTTCAGCATTTAATTTTCCCGTAGCTGTATGGAGCTGGAACAGTATGCTGGCATGGGTGTGCGGCGATACATGTGTATGGAAGCCTTCTGAAAAAACACCCCTGTGCTCCATTGCCTGCCAGAACATAGTGGCAGAAGTGTTTGCAAAGAATAATGTTCCCGAAGGAGTTTGCTGTGTTGTCAATGGCGGCAGGGATGTGGGTGAATGGATGGCTGCCGACACAAGAGTACAGCTGGTATCAGCAACAGGTTCCACAAGAATGGGTAAAGCCGTGGGAGCTACCGTTGGGGCGAGACTTGGAAGAGCCTTGCTCGAATTAGGAGGAAACAATGCCATCATTATTTCAAAAGAAGCGGATTTGGATATTGCAGTTCTCGGTTCGTTATTTGGCGCCGTGGGCACAGCCGGGCAACGCTGCACCACCACGAGAAGACTGGTGATACAAGAGGAGGTGTACGACACAGTAAAAACAAAACTGACAGCAGCATATAAGCAACTCCGCATTGGCGACCCGCTGAACCCTGCCAATCATGTCGGGCCGCTCATAGATAAGGAGGCAGTTCAACTATATCTCGAAGCTATTGAAAAATGCAAAGCAGAGGGGGGCCATTTCATCGTGGAAGGCGGTATGCTTTCCGGCAATGGCTATGAAAGCGGCTGTTATGTGAAACCCTGTATTGCCGAAGCCAAACCCGGGTACCTTATAGTGCAGCATGAAACATTCGCCCCCATACTCTACCTGCTGAAGTATAAAACGATGGATGAAGCGATTGCTATACAGAATGAAGTACCGCAGGGCCTTTCTTCCTCCATTATGACACTGAATATGCGGGAAGCTGAGCAGTTTCTTTCTCATGCCGGCAGCGACTGCGGTATTGCCAATGTGAACATCGGCACATCCGGCGCTGAAATAGGGGGCGCTTTTGGCGGTGAAAAGGAAACCGGCGGCGGCCGTGAAAGCGGCAGCGATGCCTGGAAAGCCTATATGCGCAGGCAAACCAATACTATTAACTATGGCACATCGCTGCCCCTGGCCCAGGGAATCAAGTTCGATATATAGCAGCTGGTCTGACAGTTTGCACCGATAATTTCGGGAGGTCTCCGTCTGACCGGTCATAACGATCCATTGGGCAACCAATCCGGCATACCATCCGTCAAAAAATGTTTAAAAACCCGGCCTTTCAGAGGCTTTTGTGTGTAAAATTTATGAGTGGTAATCTGTATTTTTGCGGCTTCCTGAATTTTACAGTTTAAATCAATCAAGCTATATGAATAATTCAATGAAACGTACCTGTCTGACGGCTTTCAGTACCCTTCTCTCCCTGTCTCTTTTGGCACAAAAGGAAGTGCCCAAAGGCTGGCACCTGTTGGATAAAACAAAAGATGGCTATAGCGGCATCAGCATTGAGCAGGCATATGAATTTGTAAAAACAAAAAAACTTAAAAGCAAAACGGTGATCGTTGCCGTGATTGACTCCGGTGTGGACACCCTGCATGAAGACCTGAAATCAGTGCTCTGGAAGAATCCCGGAGAAATTCCGGGCAATGGTATTGACGATGACAAGAATGGTTATGTGGACGATATCTATGGCTGGAACTTTATCGGTGGCCGGGACGGAAAAAATGTGGAGCAGGATTCTTATGAAGCCGCCAGGGTTTATCATAAATACAAGGATAAGTGGGGCACAAAAGAAGAGGTCAATGCAGAAACCCTCTCACCGGCTGATGCCTTTGAATACCAGATGTGGGTGCGGGCCAAGGCTGAAATTGCAGGCGATGTAAATCCGCTGGAAGTGCTGCAGCTCCGCCGTATGTCAAAAACAATGAAAACCGGCGACTCTATCATCCGCAAAGACATCCAAAAAGACGAGTATAACTGTAAAGACCTTTCGGCTTATTCCAGCTCCAACAATTCAGCGCTGCGTACCAAGGATATCCTGATCAGCATCTGCAAAGGAAATGATAATGATGAGATTACCAACCAGCAGATACTGGACCAGTTGGAAGGCGACCTGAATAAAATGGAAGCATCTGAAGTGGCCCCTAAAAATTACAGGGCCGACATTGTAAAAGACAACTACGGCGATTTCAACGATAAATTTTACGGCAACAAT
Source organism: Bacteroidota bacterium (assembly GCA_052389635.1). Taxonomy (GTDB): domain Bacteria; phylum Bacteroidota; class Bacteroidia; order Chitinophagales; family Chitinophagaceae; genus JJ008. Next base: position 3,117 of record JBQTHS010000097.1, read on the forward strand.
AATGTGATGGTGAGCAATAAATCTGCACTCCATGGCACCCATGTATCAGGTATTATTGGAGCAGTTCGCAAAAACAATGTGGGTATGGATGGTGTAGCAGACAATGTAAAACTTATGACCCTTCGTGCTGTTCCGGACGGTGATGAACACGACAAAGACATTGCACTGGCCATCCGTTATGCAGTTGATAATGGCGCCCAGGTCATCAACATGAGTTTCGGCAAAAGTTTTTCTCCGGAGAAAAAATGGGTGGATGAAGCAGTGAAGTATGCAGAAAGCAAAGGCGTTTTGCTCGTGCATGCCGCAGGTAATGATGCCAAAAATTTAGACACTACTTACAACTATCCCTCTCCCCTGCTGCTGGATGGCAAACGCCCGGGCAACTGGATAACCGTTGGCGCCAGCGGCGACGCCAAAGCAGGCGGTCTGACGGCTAATTTTTCCAATTATGGTAAGAAAGAAGTGGATGTATTCGCTCCGGGTGTAAAGATTTATTCTACGGTTCCAGGTGGCAATACTTACCAGAACCTGCAGGGAACCAGTATGGCATCGCCGGTGGTAGCCGGTCTGGCCGCATTTATTATGTCGTACTACCCTGCTCTGAGCGCTGCGCAGGTAAAAACGGTGATTGAAAAATCAGCCAAAGGCCCCGGCGAAGAAGTAAGAAACCCGGGCAACGATGAAATGGTGAACCTTTCTGATCTCAGCAAAACAGGTGGCATCATCAATGCCTATGAAGCCATTAAACTTGCTTCTGTAACCAAAGCTGATAAGAAGCCGGTGCCGGTAAAGCCGGCAACAACGGTAAAACCCAGGATAAAAGGGTAAATCTTATTTTCATGTTGTAAAACCCTGCCTGACCTGATGCCAGCCAGGGTTTTACCTTTACTCATCACACTCTGAAAAAACTTAAGTATTTTGCAGTTTATCTCATAAAATTATAAACCGAATACATCAGCCATGAAATACACAAAAGGAATTGCAGTAGTACTAAGCGCTTCGCTTTTCTTCAGTTGCGGAAACTCCGCCGGTGAAACAACTGATACCGGTCCTGTACCTTCATCCTCTGTTCAAAATACTGCGGGGAATAGCGGACTTTCTGCCGATACCACAAAACTACCCGGAATTACCACCCCGGTAAGTATAAATGCAGTGCCAAATACAACTGCCCGTCTTAACCCGGCACACGGACAACCCGGCCATCGTTGCGATATTGCCGTAGGCGCCCCGCTTGATGGCAAACCCGCCAGCACGGAAGTAAGCAATGCTCCACCTGCTATAACACAGCCCGCCACTCCGATCACTATCAACCAGAATCCGACAGGCGTCACTGCTGTTCCGGTAACTCCTGCGGCCACTACAGCGCCGGGCATGAACCCACCTCATGGTCAGCCCGGTCATCGCTGTGATATTGCCGTAGGCGCCCCGCTTGACAGCAAACCGGGCAACCCGCCTGCTACTGTGACCCCAACGCCGATTGTTACACCTGTTACTTCCCGCAGTTCTCCTGCTGATGCCAGTTCAACAGCCCCTCTTATTAATCCTGACGCTGCCCCGGTCAAGTCTGATGCTGCTGCGCCTGTTAAAACGGAACCTGTTGTGGTGGCGCCCGGTATGAACCCGGCACATGGGCAGCCCGGTCACCGTTGCGATATTGCTGTAGGCGCCCCGCTTGACAGTAAACCAACCGGTAAAAAAGATAATTGATCATGCCCCGGCCCGACCTTTCAAAAGTTCCGGAGTATTATCATCGCTATATCAACCGGGCGGAAGGCAATGATATCATCGCTGCCCTGAAAAAGCAGACGCCTGCCCTGCTCCGTTTCTTCAATAGTATCCCGGCGGCAAAAAGGAATTACCGCTATGCCAAAGACAAATGGACTATTAAGGAAGTGCTGCAGCACATGATTGATGCGGAAAGAGTGTTCGCTTACCGGGGCCTCTGTTTTGCAAGAAAAGATAAAACTCCGTTGCCCAGCTTTGATGAAAACCTGTATGGCGATAATGCAAAGGCAGCCAGACGGGACTGGAAGGATATGATCGAAGAATTCAAAGCGGTCCGCCGTTCAACGGAGTTGCTGTTTGCTTCTTTTGATAAAGAACAGATGAATA
>JBQTHS010000098.1:0-42019 GCA_052389635.1 Bacteroidota bacterium
GCTCTTGCTTCGGCTTTCATTTTTTCCACTTCTTCTTTACTGAGGCCGCTGCCGGCTTCAATATGTATCTTTTGTTCTTTACCGGTGCCTTTGTCTTTCGCCGTTACATGCAGTATGCCGTTGGCATCAATGTCAAAGGTCACTTCCACCTGCGGTACTCCGCGGGGAGCAGGCGGTATGCCATCGAGATTAAAGATGCCGAGGCTTTTGTTGTCCTTCGCCATACTTCTTTCCCCCTGCAGCACATGTATCTGCACACCGGGCTGGTTATCGCTGGCGGTACTGAACACTTCTGATTTCTTGGTCGGTATGGTAGTGTTGCTTGGTATCAGCGGGGTCAGCACACCGCCCATGGTTTCAATACCGAGTGTAAGCGGGGTTACATCGAGCAGCAGCACATCTTTTACTTCACCGGTGAGTACGGCGCCCTGTATGGCGGCGCCTACGGCCACCACTTCGTCGGGGTTCACACCCTTGTGTGGTTTTTTGCCAAAGAATTTTTCTACGATCTCCTGCACTTTGGGTATCCGGGTACTTCCGCCCACTAATATCACTTCGTTGATATCAGATGTGGTAAGGCCTGCATCTTTCAATGCCGCTTCACAGGGCTTCAGGCAGCGGGCAAATAAAGTATCAGCCAGCGCTTCAAATTTTGCACGGGTCAGTTTTTTTACCAGGTGTTTGGGCACCCCGTCCACCGCGGTGATATAGGGCAGGTTGATTTCTGTTTCTGAAGAAGAACTCAGCTCCACTTTTGCTTTTTCAGCAGCTTCTTTCAAACGCTGCAGGGCCATCGGGTCTTTGCGCAGGTCAATGGCCTCATCTTTTTTAAATTCACCGGCCAGCCAGTCCATCACCACTTTGTCAAAGTCATCACCACCAAGGTGGGTATCGCCATTGGTGCTTTTTACTTCAAACACACCATCGCCGAGTTCCAGCACGGAAATATCAAACGTACCACCACCGAGGTCAAACACGGCGATCTTGTGGTCATGCTTGTCTTTGTCCAAACCATAAGCCAGTGCGGCGGCCGTGGGTTCGTTTACGATCCTGCGGACGGTGAGCCCGGCAATTTCACCAGCCTCTTTGGTAGCCTGGCGCTGTGCATCGTTGAAGTAAGCCGGCACGGTAATTACGGCTTCGGTTACCTCATGGCCGAGGTAATCCTCAGCGGTTTTTTTCATTTTCTGCAGCACCATCGCCGATATTTCCTGCGGGGTGTACAGCCTGCCATCTATGTCAATGCGGACGGTATTATTGTCACCTTTTGCCACTTTATAGCTCCAGTGGCTTTTCTCCTCTGTCACCTCATCAAACTGGCGGCCCATAAAACGCTTCACCGAAGTGATGGTGTTTTGCGGGTTGGTGATGGCCTGGCGTTTGGCCGGGTCACCTACTTTTCGTTCGCCATTCTTCAAAAACGCTACAACTGAGGGAGTTGTACGGCGGCCCTCATCGTTGGCAATTACCACCGGCTCGCTGCCTTCCATTACAGATACGCAACTATTGGTGGTGCCTAAGTCTATTCCTATTGTCTTTCCCATAGTATATTTTTTATGCTTGCCTGCCAGAATTTTAATGAAGGCAGGTCAGCCTTGATTCTCAATGATTATGCCGTGGAAGGGGAAGTGAAAAAATGGCATTTCCTCAACCCCTTGCCCCTTCTCCACTCCGTGGAGAAGGGATAACTGGGCGCAGCTTCTGTTTGTGCGCCCTTGCCGGCGGGGTAATCTTCTCCACGGAGTGGAGAAGGGATAACTGGGCGCAGCCCTCGCTTTTCGGAAATTCACCAAAAAATACCAGAGTCGCCAATTAGCGGGGTCTGTGCGGGGTTCCTCTCCCAACGGGAGAGGATAGGTGAGGTTTATTTACCGGCTTCAGTTTTAATGGCATCGCCTGTTGTGTCACACACTTGTACGTCCCGTTCATTGGGCATCAGGACCTCATCCTCTCATCCTTCTCCCAAGGGAGAAGGACGGTGCTGTATTGCAAAGCCAAACCTCATCTCTGCCACATCATCAACAATACAAAACCCGGCATTTTCGGCGACCCCGATATTGAGCAAATCTCCGAAAAGGGGTTTATTCTTCGGGGGGTAGAAAGCTGTATTGTCGCCTCAGTATTTTTTTCTCGCAGATTTGGTCTGGCATTTTTGATTGCATTCATTATGACGGGTGATAGTAATATTCATAACCCGCATTGCTTCTTCGTCAAATCCCGGACCGGCTTTTTGATTAAACCCGGGTGATGACCAAATACAATTTTCATTCTGAAGAAACTCAATAATCACAATTCCGGGGCCTTTTGCATTTGTCGGGTAATTTACACTAACAGGAAATTGACAAATGCACACTGAATCTTTTTTTTGCCGGGCATTCCCCGCCAGGGCTTCAAAAAACAAAAAGAGAAGGAAAATTATTCTCATAGAAAACAGAGTCGCAAACCCTGATTTTCCATAGTGAGCAAGATTCAATAACTGGTTTTGCCGGGAGGTTATTATTTTTATACAAACAAAAACCAATATGGCCAGTTCCATTTCCGACAAACTAAGAATAAAGCCAAAATTTTCATTGCTCACCCTGAATGCCCCGGCTGATTTTAAAAAAGGATTGCAGGGTTTGCCCGCGGGGGTGAAGATTACTGACCCGATAGCTATCGGGTCCGGTAAGGATTACGATCAGGTGCACTGGTTTGTTTACAACCGGGCGCAACTGGAAAAAGAAATGAGCAGGGTGATGAAGCTGGTAAAACCCGAAGTGGTGGTATGGGTGTATTATCCAAAAGGAACTTCCAAAGTGCAGACTGATTTGACAAGGGATAAGGGCTGGGATTGTTTGCTGGCCGAAGGCGATAAACTGACCTGGATAAGCCTGATATCTTTTGATGACACCTGGAGTACATTCGGCTTCCGGGCCAAAACAGAAGCAGATAAAAAGAAAGAAGCAAAGCCGGCTTCGCCAAGAGAAATTTATAATTGGGTGAACCCGCAGACCAAAGAAGTAAGGCTGCCGGATGATTTGGCTGCTGCTTTAAAAAAAACTAAAAAGGAAGCTGTTTTTTTTGATACCCTTTCGTTTACTAATAAGAAAGAATACATTGAGTGGATTGTTACCGCTAAAAGAGAAGAAACGAGAAATGAAAGAATTACAGGAACGATTGAAAGACTTGGCAAGCAATGGAAGAACCCGAGGAATATATGAGACAAGGGAACAAGGAACAAGGTACAAGCATCTGCCTTCGCTGAAGCTACGGCAGACAAGCAAGAAACAGAAAACGATGCTAACAATCAAAAGAACAAATAGCGACAATACGGATTTTCATTTATTAGTGTCGAAGCTTGACAAAGACCTGCTGGACAGGTATGGCGCCTTGCAGGATTATTACAGCCGGTTCAACAGTATTCAAAATCTGCCAACGGTGGTGGTAGCTTATTATGACGGTCAGCCTGTTGGTTGCGGTTGTTTCAAGAAATTTGACGATGGCTCCGTAGAGGTTAAAAGAATGTATGTATCCCCTGAAGAAAGAGGAAAAGGAATTGGCGCCGCCATACTTGCTGAACTGGAGAAATGGGCGGCTGAATTAAAGGTTGCCTCGATAGTGCTTGAGACAGGCAATAACCAACCGGAGGCTGTGCATCTCTATCAAAAGATGGGCTATACTGTTATTCCCAACTACGGCCAGTACAGCGGTATGGAAACAAGTATCTGTATGAAAAAAGAGATATAAACACATTAACTTTAAGTCTGATTGAACCACCCTTCCGTTGTCAGGGCAGGCTGCGGCACAATAGAAACATAGAAACTCACATAGAAATTGCTATGTGTTAACCTATGTCCCTATGTGGTTCAGAAAAATATTACAGCTGAAAACAACAGGCTTTGCAACTAACCACTGACATATACCAGCGCATCGCAGCCGCCAAAGTCTATATTGACGATAACTACCAGGAGAACATTGACCTGGAGCAGATATCGAAACAGGCTTTCCTGTCCCGGTTTCACTTTCACCGCCTCTTCCGGCAGGTCTATAAAAAAACACCGCACCAGTATGTGCAGCAAAAAAGACTGGACAAAGCCAAAACGCTGTTATCGGAAAACAAACCGGTAACCGAGGTCTGCAACGAAGTGGGTTTTGAAAGCATCGGCTCTTTCAGCGTGTTATTCAAAAAGGAAATTGGCTTCGCCCCGCAGTATTACCGTAACATGGCATACAAAAAGAAGATGGAGCAACTGGCCCAGCCAAAGAAAGCCATTCCCCATTGTTTTATTGAAAGCTATAAACTGGATACCGGTTGCTAGTTACTGGTTGCTGGTTGCCAGTTTCCTAAAGAATGGAAGACTCTAAGGAATTGGAATAATCAGTGACCAGGAACCAGCAACCAGCAAAAGCAAGATTCAAGAAACCCCTCTCCTCTTTCCTGTTTATTTTTATTTCTTAAAACAAAAACTCATGGTAACCAAACTTTCCCACACTTCCTTCTTTGTCACCGACCAGGAGAAGGCTTATGACTTTTATGTCAATAAACTTGGCTTTAAAGTCAACACCGATGTAAAAATGGATAACGGTATGCGCTGGCTCACACTTAATCCCCCCGAACAACCCGACCTGGAAATCGTTTTGATGGACGCTTCGGGTGATGGTGGCGGCATGGGTTGGGATGCCGAAACGCAAAAAGCCTTAAGGCTGCTGCTGGAGAAAGGCGTGATGGGCGCCGGTGTACTGCATGCCCCCAACTGCCGGGCCACTTACGAAGAATTGAAAGCAAAAGGCGTAAAGATCACCGAGCCCAAAGAGCAATTCTACGGTATCGAATGTATTGTCAACGATGGCTGCGGTAACTGGTTCAGTATGACACAACCCAGGGAAATGCCCGAAGGCGGATGGCAGTGAGAGAGTCGTTAGTCGGGAGCCGGGCTATTTATAGTTCGTGGTTCCCGGCTGGATTTAACTGTTTAATACGACGAATATTTCCTGAATATCTTCACAATTCCTTTTCCATTGTTTGGTTATTTTTGACCGTCAATTAACCGAATGAAAGGAAAAGGAATTCTTGTAATAGCCGGACTGTTCATTGCCGCCGCTTCGTATTCGCAAAAGATAAATCCTGCAAAGCCTGATATGTCGCCGGAAAATTTCCGGCTGGATTCATTGCCCGATTCAGAAATAAATATTCCGATACAGGTAAACCTGAGGCCGCTGTTTGTAATGGCCGAGAAAAGCGTTGACACTCTTTTTACTTCGCCCAAATACCCGGATGAATGGCTGCAGGAGGGCTGCGATATCCGCTATAAATATTCTTTCCGCAGAAGTCCGCTGAAGATAACCGGCTCCGGCAATACACTCACTTTAGGTTTTACCGGTTACTATAAAATTGTTGGCTCCACCAGATTGTGTGTGAAAGGAACAGTGGTCTCTCCATGGACACCGGCCTGCAAGTGTGGCTTCAGCGAGCCGGAGCGGCGGGTGAATGTATCTTTCACCAGCGCTGTAAATGTACAGCCCGATTATAAAGTAAGACTGTATGTGAAGCGAAACGAACCGCAGGCGCTTGACAAATGTGAAGTGTGCTTTTGGGGACAGGACATTACCAAACAGGTGATGAAGGGACTGACCAGCGAACTGGATGCCTCGAAAAAAGACCTCGAAAAAAATTACGGCACCGTAGATCTGAAATCCCGTTTTCAACAGGTATGGGACCAGTTGAACAAAGTTTACAGCCTTTATGGATTGGGATGGCTGCAGATCAACCCGCAAAGGTTCCGCATCAATAATCTTTTTGTGCTGAAAGATTCATTGAATATCCATCTTGGACTTTCGGCCAAACCTATCGTCAGTTTCGAAAAGCCCTCCGAAAAAAGCTCATGGGTGCCCGATATGGGAGGCAACAGCGGCCGCCACGGCTTTAGTATTTTCCTGGATGCAGTGCTCAGCTATGATTCTCTTGGAATGATCATGAACCAGAACATAGCCGGTAAGGAGTTTGATTTTAAGAAAGGGTTTGTAAAAAAGAAGTTCATACTGGACAGTTGCAAAGTGTATGGCGGCGGGTTTAATAAATTAGTCATCAAAATCAATTTCTCCGGCACCAACACCGGCATCTTTTACCTCACCGGCAAACCGGTGTATGATACCGCCAAAAGAATGATCGAGGTAAAGGATATTAATTTCGACATCAAATCCAAAAACATACTGCTGGGTTCTGCCGACTGGCTGTTTGATAAAAAGATAACCAAAGAGATTACCAAATATGCCCGCTTTGAACTCGGCGCTTACATTGATTCAGCAAAAATCAGCATGAACCAGGAACTGAACCGGGAGCTCTCCAAAGGCATCCGCTGCTATGGCAACATAAAAGACATCAGACTGGCGGGAATTTATCCTATGCAGCAGCGCCTCATCATCCGCAGCAATTGCGAAGGGAATCTTGCTGTGAAAGTGGAATCGGTGAATTTTAGTCTTTAGTTTCCTGCGGGTCAACCTTGAAAGAATAGTTCCGCTGGGCAATATAGCTGAACACCACTACCGTAGCAATGGTAATGACCTGGGCAATCACAGGATAAACATGAAATCTTTCCACCAGTATTTTCAGCAGAATATAGTTCAGGGCCAGGTTGAACAGGCAAACCATCAGGTAACGGAAAAGCTGAATGCGGCCCTTCATGCCCGAGTCGCTGAACACTACATACTTTGACATAAAGAAACCAACAGGAAATGTGATGCAGAAAGACAATATCAGTGCGGCTATATGCCCTTTAAAAGCAAAAAAGCTGATATCAAAAGTTTTTTCTGCAAAAATGTACTTGTAGCCGATATAATAAATAGTGAGTCCCAGTACCGTATTGCCACCCCCGGAAGCCGCATAGCGGAAGGTCTGCAGGTTCATCAGCCTTTTGAAGGGCGGATAAAAAAAATCAATGACGGGGAGGATGAAATCCCTGGCGCTATGGATGTGGCGTCGCATGAAAGGGGCAAAGGTAAAGGCTAAGAGATAAAAAGAGTAAAAGGAGATAAAGAGGCTTTGTGGATACGGCTGCTTAAATTTGCCGGAATCAATGCAGACAGCATGAGCATCGTAAATGAAATAAAGCCGCTGGTGGTTCAATCGCTGAAGGATTTGTACGGTTATGAAGCCACAGAACCGGAACTGAAGGTCAATTCCACCAAACCGGAGTTTGAAGGCGATTATACACTGGTACTCTTCTCCTTTGTAAAACAACTGAAAAAATCGCCGGAACAGCTGGGTAATGAGATAGGCGAATCACTGCTGAAAAACAACCCGGCCATTTTTACCGCATTTAATGTTATTAAAGGCTTTCTCAACCTCAGCGTTGCTGATATTTACTGGATAAATTTCTTACAAACCAATCATAACGATGCCCGGTTTGGGTTCAAATCACCAAACGGACAAAAGGTGATGGTGGAATACTCCTCCCCCAATACCAACAAACCCCTGCACCTCGGCCACCTCCGGAATATATTCTTGGGCTGGAGCATTGCGCAGGTACTGAAGGAAAGCGGCTATGAGGTCATTAAAAGCTGCATTGTAAACGACCGGGGCATCCATATCTGCAAAAGCATGATCGCCTGGCAACGGTTTGCCAACGGGGCGACACCTCAATCCACCCAAACCAAAGGCGACCATTTTGTGGGTGAGTATTATGTAAAGTTCAACGATGCGTATAAAAAAGAAGTGAATGACCTGATGGCATCTGGTATGAAAAAGGAAGAGGCAGAAAAAGAAGCCCCCATCATGAAAGCCACCCAGCAAATGCTGCTGGACTGGGAAGCCGGCAAACCCGAAGTGATGGACCTCTGGAAAAAAATGAACTGTTGGGTCTATGAAGGTTTTGACATCACCTATAAAAGAATTGGGGCCGACTTTCATAAAATGTATTATGAAAGCGATACGTATCTGCTTGGGAAAAAATCTGTAGATGAAGGATTGGCTGCCGGTGTATTTAAAAGAAAAGAGGATGGAAGCGTTTGGGCCGACCTGACTGAAGACGGCCTGGATGAAAAACTAGTGTTGAGAAAAGACGGCACATCCGTGTATATGACACAGGACCTGGGGCTGGCACAGAACAAATATGAGCAGTTCCATTATGACCAGAGCATTTATGTGATCGGTGATGAGCAAAACTATCACATGAAAGCCCTGAAGCTGATCCTGAAAAAAATGAATAAACCCTATGCTGACGGGCTATATCATTTAAGTTACGGCATGGTGGAATTGCCATCGGGGAGAATGAAAAGCCGGGAAGGCAAGGTGGTGGATGCGGATGATATGGTGGAGGAAATGGTGAATGTGGCAAAAAACAAAACTGAGGAGCTGGGGAAAGTAAAAGACTTTACTGCAGAAGAACTGAAAGAGTTGTATGATACCATTGCCCTCGGCGCTTTGAAATTCTTCCTGCTGCGGGTGGATCCGAAGAAGAGGATGATCTTTAACCCTGAAGAGTCTATAGACTTTCATGGGTTCACCGGGCCGTTTGTGCAATACACCCATGCGAGAATCAAATCAATATTGAGAAAGCAGTCGGGAGTCGGGAGTCGGGAGTCGGTAGCCAGCAGCCTCCTGAAACTTGAAAAAGATCTTATCATTCTGCTGGAGCAATACCCCACTGTTCTTGAACAGGCTGTTGCAGAGCATAATCCTTCGGTTATTGCCATCTACGTTTTCAACCTGGCAAAAGCATTCAATACTTTTTATACCGAACACTCGGTGATGAATGCCGAATTGGAGGAAAAGAAACAATTACGTCTGCAGCTTTCTGAAATGACGGCGAATGTGATCGCTTCGGGGATGGGCCTGCTGGGAATACGGGTGCCGGAGCGGATGTAGTTTAACCGGTAATCCGGAATACCTATAATTTTATTATTTTCATTCCGCCATGCCTTGTGATTTTTAATCCATCTGCTCTTACATTATCCGGCTCAAGATCGGCCACCAATAAATAAACTCCCGATGGGTAGCCGGACAGGTCAAATAACTCAATGCGGCAGCAGCCGTCATAATGATAACTTCGTTTTTCAAGCAATTGTCCGGCGGCATTAATCAGTTGAAGGCTCATGTGCCCGGGGGTTTGCATAAAAAAATTCAACTCAAATTTGCCGGAAGTCGGGTTGGGAAAGAGTTTATAATCGCCCGCTTCAAACAATACGGTATAAGGCGATGCCCCGATCTTATCCGTACAAGGCTGCAGCACTCCCTGGGTAACCCGTATGGAACTGTCAGGAGACGCAAAAGCCTGTATTAGCAGCAGCTCTCCAAAGCTCCATTCGTAGCGGTAATACGAAAGGGCATTATCATAACTGCTCCCTCCTGCATTTGCAATGGCCGGAACAACGCCATTCCAGGGCATGACAGAAGGAACCTGTGCTTTGCCTGTCAGTGCAAAGAGGACAACCATACTGCATAGAATTAATTTTTCCCTTCTCATAAAAAACATTTTTACAGTTTACCGCATCCTGGCTTCCAGCGCAGCCAGTCTTTTTTCAAGCAGCTCAATTCTTTTTTGTTGCTCTTCAATGATCACCTGCTGTTCCTGGATGGCTTTGATGGCGAGGACACCGGTTTTACCGTAAGAAATTCCTAAGAATCCATCTTTTTCATCACCTGAAACCAGCTCAGGAAAATAGTGCTGTACGTTTTGAGCAATTAATCCAAAACTTCTTGTACCCAATTTGGCATTTTTGTAATGATAGGTTAATACATCTAATTTTTTTATTCCATTGAGTACAGATTTATAATGTATGAAATTTTCTTTAACTCTGGCATCTGATAAATCATCATAGGAGCCATCATTATCATCTATCCATGCTTTTAAGCCACCATTGTAATAAAACTTCAGATCATTATCGTCAGCAGTATTTAATGGTCTTTCTTCTGTATATCCTATAGCCCATTCTCCTATAAAATCTCCGAATTCTTTTTTTAGACCCAGAGAACCAAAAGTCGAAAGTTTTGGCGCTGGCCCTCCTTCCAGTAGAAGGTTACAACCCAGGGTACCCACTCTTACCCTTCCATCATCAAAAACAGTCAGATTAGGAACACCTTTTGTATAAAAAACCAAGTCTCCAATAAGGTTCGTGTTTGGAGTTCCTATCTCAATATCATAACCTGTAGCACCCATAAATCCCCGATAACTTGCGCCGTTATAAAAAGTCATATAGCTATCTGCTCCGCTTAATCGAAGGGCCTCATCGCTTTTATTAAACCGGGTAATACCGCTGTTTAGAATACTCATCCGGCTATTACCATTTGTATAGAAATGAATATTGCCTGCCGGATTTCCAGAGGGTGCACCTAGTTCCATATCATTGCCTGCGGTGCCAATAAATCCCTTATAGCTTACGCCATTAAAAAAGGTCAGATAAGGATCTGTACCTCTCATTCGAAAAATTTCGCCATTACCATCAATCTGCAATTTTACCAATGGATTGAATGTACCAATGCCAACATTGCCAGAATTGCGTATAGTCATTGAGGTTGCATTGTTTGTAAAAAAATTAATGCTGCCATTTGCACTTAAACCAAGATCGTTATTCAGATTCTCAATGGCAGCTTCAATGTTGCCAGTTGGGTCAGTAAATCGTATAAAAGGAACATTACCCTGGATTTCCAGTGACGCTTCTTGAGTACCTTTTATATGAAGATTGGACGCCGGCGAATTTGTTCCAATACCTACATTCCCTGTATTACTATTGTAAATATGATTTCCATTGGTTAACCAAAGATTTGCAGGCAGGCTGGCCGGTGTGATCAACCTTTCCCATGCACTTCCATTATAGAAATAAAAACCCGCTGTATTATTTGTTTGATACAATATTAATCCCGTTGCCGGGCTGCTGATCGAATTTTTTTGCGCTTCTGTCATCCTGGGGATCAGTAATCCTGAACCAACAGAGTTAATATCCAATTTTGCTGAAGGGGATGGTGTATTGGTGCCTATCCCAATATTGCCTGAATTAGCATTGAAGATCGTTGTCCCGTTTAACCGCCAGTAATTATCCGGGTGTGTGGCAAAGCTTGCAGGTGTCCAGCTTGTTCCGTCAAAATTTAAAATATGGTTCAGACCTGGAGCAACAGCAGCAATATTTACTCCCCTGATGCGGGCTACGGTAGGATTGGGATATAGTGCAGTTAGGTCGCCGCCTGCGGGGCCGCTGGGTGGCAGTGTTACACCTGGCGCTATCATGGATTGTGTAATGGCAGCATTGGCAACAATGGGATTTGGATAGTTCCCGGTCAATGAGCCACCGGCAGGTCCGCTCGGCGGCAGCGTTACACCCGGCGCAATCATCTGTTGCTGTACTGCTGCATTAGCTATAATTGGATTCGGATAATTTCCTGTTAAAGACCCCCCTGCGGCTCCGATGGGATAAGCGCTGGCAGCATGCTGGGCATAAGGCACAGATGCAAGCTGGGCCGTGCCAATGTTGATGAAGGATGTACCTCCCGCAGGGTCAATCTCCACCCTGATATATTTACTTCCTGCCGTCCAGTTTACAGTGTTAATGCTGCCCGTTATATTGGTTGCACCCGGGCTGCCCACCTGAATATTGAAAAGACCAAAGGGATTGGTGATTACTCCCCGGCTTTCCTGGTACAGCACAGGGCCCCCGGTAGTGCCGTCGAGTATGGAGAGACGCAGGGTAATGGTTTTATTCGGAAGCACATTTCCCACACTGTTGCGGGCCACACCCTGGTAGTTGAAAATCCCCGGCGCCTGCCCATAAGCAGCAAATGAAAGGATGGCAACAACCGCCGCCAAAAGAGTAATTTTTTTCATGGTCTGAGTTTTAGTAAATAGCTGGTATAAAATTCCAGCCTTACCCAACGCAGGACAATCCTCTTTTTGAGTGAGGCGGAAGTTTGTAACCGGGCAGATGGAACAGGTGTATTAAATGATATGCTCGCTGAGGGCTTTTGCAATGGCCTCCTTACCGCAGTTGACATGCAGTTTCTGATAAATATTCTTTAAATGGCTTCTTGTAGTGTCAAAAGAAATGGACAGGGCCGCCGAAATTTGTTTGATGCTGTATCCCTTTGTCAGCCATTGCAGCGCTTCGGCTTCACGGGGGCTAAGCAGGTATTTGTTCTTTTCCTTTTTTCCCTGGAAGGTATCCAGCACCCGGCGGGCAATAGTGGGGCTCATGGGCGCACCGCCGTTCAGTACCTCCTGAATCGCATCCACCAGTCTGGCGGGAGGTGTTTTCTTGAGCAGGTATCCGTTGGCGCCGGCGCAAAGACACTGAAAAAGTTTTTCATCATCCTCGAAAACGGTGTACATGATGACGGCTGTTTGAGGCCGGCTTTCTTTGATCAATTTCACTCCTTTTATACCGCTCTCCCCGGGCATGTCAATATCCATCAGCACGACATCCGGCTGATAGACCCTTACGATGGTAGCCGCATCATCGCATTGGTTATAATCAGCCACCACCTGGTAATCGGTGGTGCTGTTCAGCAGATAGGCCAGTGATTCCCGCATCCGGTCATTGTCTTCGAATAAAATAATTTTGACGCTCACTTTGCGAAATTAAGCATGAAGAGGCCGGAACATCATCACTCATTTGAGTGATGTCTTTCAACGGGCACAATAAACAGGACCTGGGTTCCGCCTCCGGGTATCGTATCAATATGTATCGTTCCCTTCCATCTGGCAATCCGTTGCTGTATGTTCTTGATCCCGTTGCGGCTGCTCACCAGTTCTGCATCAAATCCCTTTCCATCGTCGTGGACGCTAAAATGAAGTTTGTTGTTTTCCATCTTTAGTTTCATGCTCACATTATTTGCCCCGGCATGTTTGTAAATATTATTCACCAGTTCTTTAAAGATCAGGAAAAGGTCACGTCTTTGTTCCATATTGAGCTTGCGTCCGCTCAGCTGTTCGTCCATATAAAGGGAATAGTTTATTCCGGCCCCCTCAAAAATTTCCGCGGCATAGCGGCGCATCCTCGCCACCACCTGTTCCACCGAATCGTTCCTGGTGTTAATGCTCCACACAATATCATCAAGAGCCTGCCCTGACCTGTTTACCTCTTCGTTGATACGTTGTATAAATGTCTGCGCCTGTGCCGGCTGCTGCATATTCTTACTAGTGAGCTCGGACAGCAGGCTGATATTGGTAAGCGAAGTGCCGATATCATCATGCAGATCAGTGGCGATGCGGTTACGCACTTTTTGCAATTTAATCAGTTGCCGGATCCTATAGCGGTACAGCGCATATACCAGGGCAATAATCAGGATGCCGAGGCCGGAAAGGAACCACCAGGTCTTCCAGAAAGGGGGTGCGATTGTAAAGGAAAGCAGCAGGGATTCCGGTCCCCAGTTTCCGTTCACATCTGTTGCTTTCAGGTAAAATCTGTAATGACCCGGCGAAAGCCGGGAATAATGAGCGGTTCGCCCGGCGTCCGCCTGTTTCCAGTCATAATCTGCCCCCGAAAGCCGGTAGGCAAATTTTATTTTATCTGCATTTAAAAATTGAACAGCGGTAAAATCAATCGTAATATTTTTTTGAAATGGCCTCAGCCTCAGTTTTTCATTCGTTACAGCTGTTTTTGTATTGTTTACAAAAAGATTTTCCAGCAAGGGCACAGGCTGTACAGCCGCCGGGGAAAGCGTAGCGGCTTCGTTAAAGAAAAATAATTCATTATTCAAAACATACACAATACTGCCTGAGAACTTATCATATACCAGCTGTTCGTATTCACTTTCATCGCCCCAGGTATAATAGGTGGTTGAAACAACCCTGCGTTTGTTTTTATCGAATAAGGTAAGGCCATAATCCGTCGCAATCCAGAGATTATTTTTTTCATCGCTGCATACCGCCTTAATGATGCTGCTGGGCAAGCCATCGTTTCGGGTATATCTTACAATACTGTCTTTCCGGTAATAATATTCGATCAGCCCGTTTCCAAGCACATCCGTCAGCCAGAGATTTTCGTTGTTGCCCGCAGCGACATAGTTCAGCCCTATTTCGGCCAGCACCGCCTTGTTCTCTTTTTTCGCAGGAAAGTACTGCCACTCATTATTTTTCTTATCATAACGCATAAGGCCGCCTCCCAGCCTCGATATGATCCAGGTGTATCTTTCATTTTCCTCTGCATATTCCGAGACGCGGCTGTTTATCCCCAGCGAACTGAATTTTTTCAATAAGCCGGGCTCTACTTGTTCAAAAACACCTGATCGTTTCCTGCGCCACACACTAAAGCGGTAACGGGTACTTACCCATAATGTTCCGTCCCTGGTTTTATAGACAGAGGCGATATAGCCTGTTTTTAGTTCGTCAGGTAATGAGCCAATGCCCGTAAATTTTTTTGCTGCCGGATCAAACAGGTATAGTCCCTTCGTAGTTCCCACCCATATCAGCCCCTCATTATCGGCATATACCCGGGATATTCCTGCACGGGTAACTGTACTGAGATTATAAAGGTGGTAGTCTTTCCTGTTTTGCTCAATTTCGGCGAGACTGCCCGGTGTGTAACCAAGATAGAGTTTGCCGGCTGGTGAAATGGTAACACCGGTATTGATGACTTCCGTATTGGCTGCAGGCTCCAGGTTGATGGTCAGCTTCCGGAGAAATGATTCTTCATTTTTCAATTGCCAGAGCCCATGTGAAGTGCCCAGCCAGTATTGATTATCGCTGGAATGAAAAAGGGTATGAAAGGAAAACTTCGTTGCCGGCTGATGGGACTTGCTGCCATACAGTGTTACCGGGCTGTATGACCCGGTGTGTGCAGGCACCTGAAAGAATTGATAGCTGGTTAAACAAAAGATAGTACCGGAGCCGGTTGACCGGATAAGATTTACTGATTGTTCTTCGCCCTGTGTCGCATTACTGAACAGTATATTTTTTGAAGTGCAGGTCGCAAAATCATATTTTTCCAATCCACGTCCCCAGGGCCCGTACCACAGGCAGTTGTTTATCTCATCCAGTAATAAACAACGGATATAATTTCTTGTAAGAAAAGGGTAATGGAAAGGATTGTTTTTATGATCATAAACTTTTTTGGCTTTCCAATCGATAATATGAATGCCGGTAGTATCGCCCGGCAGCCAGAGCCGTGGTTGTTTTTGCTGTTTTATGGCATGCGCCCGGAGGGCGATGCCTTTGAGGGATTGCGCCCAGGGTAAATCAGTAAGCCGTTCCAGGAAATGGAGGTTGCTGTCCAGCACATCCAGCTCGCCGCTGTGGTTGATCCAGATATTGCCTGATTGGTCTTTGAACAGGCTTGCCATCAAAATACCGGAACCGGCGCACAGCGGTGCGTGGCTTATTTTATCATTTTCAAAACTCCCGGTCCAGGTATTCAGCACGGACAGGCCGTTGGAAGTGGCAATCAATAGCTGGCCCGCTTTGTATTCAACAATATCGAAAACATAGTTGGCGGCAAGCCCGGCAGCCGGATCTTTTTCAGCAAAAAAATTTTTGAAACGGTAACCGTCAAACCGGTTGAGACCATCCCGGGTACCCATCCAGATAAAACCCCGGCTGTCCTGTGCCATGCAATAAATGCTGTTATTGCTCAGGCCGCTTTGTGTGGTAAAAAGGCTGATAGTGCGAAAACCTGATTGTGCAGCGGCCCCCTGAGCATACATAAGAAGTATAAGAATGGCACGACGCATGAAATAAAGTTACCGACGTTGATAATAACTCCATAATCCGGAAAACAATTATGAACAAATGGCCTCAAACTTGAATTTGAATGTGACATTGCTTTGTCCGAGGAGAAATGAAGGCCGTTCTTTTACTACCACCACAATATCATCTGTGAAAGAAAAATAACCGGTCAATGGCGGCGGTTGCGGATCGGGGCATGTCACAACTATCGTTTTTGCTTTTGCTCCCCGGTCATCAAACAGTAAATCCTCTTCTTCCGCTTTCAGGCTGATCTGTACATTGACAACAGAACCGCATTCAAAGTTTATAAATCGCCAGGTTTCGTTAATTGTAATTCTGTCGCCGGGTTTGCCATAACCGCTTCCGTCTATCCGCCGGGTATCGCCGTTTACGGTGGCTGTATAATTCCAGTCGTCACCGATATCGCTTCCGGCATGCTGAATCTCTGTCAGCGTAACAATAATAGTGCAGGCCATAGTCTGGTTTCTTTAAAGTTAGCTTTTTATCCGGAATGTTAAATCAATCCTTTTTTCCTGTTGTAGCCCTGTCAGCGATGAACTATTTTGAATGAAATACTGTATGTACCGGTATGAAATTGATAGCAGCGGCTTTGATTATTTCAGGTCTTGGCGGTATGGCGTTTATGAACAAGCCACGGAAAACCATCGCTGCGGATAGTTTTAACAGACCCGTTAGCGGCGCTTATGCACCGGTGGCTGTACTGGAGTTATTTACATCGGAAGGCTGCTCCAGTTGCCCGCCGGCGGATAAACTGCTGCCTGAGCTGGCAAAAGCAGATGTAAGGGTTATCCCGTTATCTTTTCATGTGGATTACTGGAACTATCTCGGCTGGAAAGACCCTTTCAGCAGCAACGAATTTTCTGAACGGCAAAGAGATTATGTGCAGCAATTCAAGCTGGAGAGTGCATATACACCGCAGTTGGTTATAAACGGTGCGTATGAAACGGTGGGCAGCAGCAGGAATAAAGCGGATGCAGCCATTAAAAAAGCGTTGAAAGAAAATGCCGCGGCCGAATTACTAATTTCAGAACTGATAAAAAGCAGGGGCAGGCTGAAATGCAAGGTAATAGCAGAAGGGGATTTTAAAAAGACAAATCTTGCTGCAGCGCTGGTTCAGAAAAACGCTGTGATAAATGTAAGGGCGGGTGAAAACAGCGGGGCCAGGCTTTCTCATACTAATGTGGTAAGATCATTTGTTTCACTGCCTGCTGAGCAAACACAGGTAATTGAAATGCCGTTTCCTGCAGATTTGGCAGACAACAATTGGCAACTGGTAATATATGTTCAGCAAAAAAGCAATTTGAAAATTACGGGGGCAGCCGTTTATCAGCCTGAGTAGTTTCTATTCCCACACCAGTGCACTGGCGCCGAGGATGGCCGCATCCGCCTCCTGCAGTTCGCTGAACATCAGTTTGACTTTGTTCTTAAAAATCTGGATCAGGTTGGCTTCCATGGCCTGCCGGGTGGGGTTCATAATTAAGTCACCGGCTTTGGTGAGGCCGCCAAATAACACAATGGCTTCCGGTGAGGAGAACATGATGAAATTGGCCAGCGCCTCGCCCAGTATCTGCCCGGTAAATTCAAACACATCATTGGCAATCTTATCACCTTTGGTGGCGCATTCATACACCGTCTGACTGGTGATGAGGTCGTTGATACTATAGTCCCTCAGCAAACTTTCTATATTGGGGTTTTCGGTAAGCATTTCGATAGCGGTTTCCCTCACGCCGGTGGCCGAGGCGTAAGCCTCCAGCGAACCGCGGATGCCGGTGCCTTTGTGCATCCTTCCCTCCGGTCTTATGATGGTGTGGCCCAGTTCGCCGGCAAAGCCATCATGCCCTAACACAATTTTTCCGTCAATCACTATTCCACTCCCCACACCGGTGCCCAGGGTGATGACGATAAAATGTTTCATGCCTTTGACACAGCCAAACATCATTTCCCCCACGGCGGCAGCATTGGCATCGTTGGTGAGCTTGCAGGGTAAACCAAACTTGTCTTTTATCATAGAGGCAAGCGGTATGATGCCCTTCCATTTCAGGTTGGGGGCATATTCGATAGTGCCGGTATAGTAGTTCCCGTTGGGTGCTCCGATGCCTGCTCCTACAAAATTTTTTAATCCCCCCTTGCTTTCGATCATCGGCTCTATCTTTTCATAGAGCTGATCAATAAAATCCTGCACTCCTTCCGGTTCACTGGTGGACAGCCTGTCCTGCTTCAGTATTTTTCCATGACGGTCCACAATGCCAAACTTGGTATTGGTGCCGCCGATGTCAATGCCGATAGCATATTTTGCCATAGCTCAGTACTTATAGTTATTTAATGGCCGCCGCCGCTTATGCCCGCATCATAATCTATTCCCTGTTTTTTCAGAATGCCTTTTACGGCAAAGGCAAAAAAAGCGAGGTAGGCGAAACAAACAACAGCAACTAAGAAGGACTGGTGTATGCCGATGATATCAGCCAGTTTGCCCTGGATGGGCGGAATAATGGCGCCTCCTAATATCATCATGATCAGGAATGCAGAACCCTGTGTGGTATATTTTCCAAGCCCTGCGATAGACAATGAAAATATACAGGGCCACATGATGGAACAACAAAGCCCGCCGCTCAGGAAGGCATACACCGCCACTTTCCCTTCTGTGAGAATGCCAACCAGCATAGCGATAATACCCATCAGGCTGAACAACAAAAGTGTTCTTGCCGGTTTGTTTTTGCTGAGGTAGAAAACAGCGATCTGAATAAGCACACACACTACATACCAGAGCAGTGGTTTCACATCATACCGGGCAATGGTATTTACACCCAGCACGACTCCAAATGCAATTAATGGAACCAGGAATGTGAGTAACTGTTTGGTTGTGTTCGAAAAATTGAAGGCAGTGATGGCGCCGGCCCAGCGGCCAATCATCAGGCTTCCCCAGAACATGGAAATAAATGGCGCCACCTGCGATGCCTGGTAACCGCCGAATTCTTTTTGTTTTAATAGTTCCCCTAGGTTACTGCCGATAGCCACTTCCACACCCACATACACAAATATGGCCAGCATGCCCAGTACTAACTGGGGATATTTCATGGCTCCCCATCCGTCAGATTTTTTAGCGGCTCTTGAGTTGGAGAAAAGTAAACCAAATACAATCACACCCAAAGCGCCCATCAGCCAGTACATCCGCTTCCTTTCAAGAGGATGTTTTATCTCATCGTATTTTTTAGAGACCTCATCTTTAAGAAGAGAGTTTTTAGCGATTTGCCCTGCAATCACTGTATCTGCCTGTGAAATTTTTGACAGCGAGTCTGCTTCATGATTTAATGCAGACATTCTTACTTTCATAAATTCCAGGTTTTTTGCCTCCGTGCTGTTATAGCTGCTGAAAACAGGAGCAAACATCACTATCAGCAACCCGGTGATGATAAGCAATGAACTCAGCGCTTTATTGGCTTTCTCTGTTTTTTCTTCATTGATACCTGAAGGTACTTTGCGGGAAAAGCCGAATAAGGCGGCAGCGCCGATAAAGAGTACACCCACACAGGCGTATAAAATAATCACTTTGCTCAGGCTGAGAGCTTTTATCTTGTCATCAGTAATAGCTGCAGCTGTTCCGAACAAAGCAAATGCAACCACCAATGGCCCGATGGTGGTGCCAAAAGAATTGACGCCGCCCCCAAGGTTCACCCGGCTGTTGCCGGTTGAAGGATCGCCCAGCGATATGGCGAATGGCTGTGCAGCGGTTTGCTGTAATGAAAAACCCAATGCAACAATAAAAAGGCCCGCAAGCATGCCGGCAAACATATTCGCATTAACGGCCAGTATCATGGCTGCAGCACCTATTGCAGAAAAGAGAAGACCGTAGATAATACTTTTTTTATAGCCCCATTTGCCTACGAGGTCTTTACCGCCAAATGCGCCATACCAGAACAGGCCCAGTGCCCCGATATAATATGCCAGGTAAAAAGCAAAATCAATCAACTGGCTCTGAAACTGGTCGAGGTGAAAATAATTCTTGCAGAAAGGAATGAACACACTGTTGCCCGCTGCAATAAAACCCCAGAAAAAGAATACGGTTACAAGGGTGCTCAATGCCCCGTAATTGGTTGGCTGTTTGGATTGCTGGTTCATGTAACGGATGATTTGTTTGAATGACGAAAAGTAAACAGAAAATTGATAGCGAAAAATTTTAAGTTCCAACACCTTATGTATGGGAAATCCTGTTTAATTTGAGGATGATTGTACTCAATAAGCGAAAATGGAAATAATTCATGTTGCAGCCGAATGTTACCCGGTGGCCAAAGCCGGCGGCCTGGGAGATGTGGTGGGCGCCCTGCCCAAATACCAGGCAGAACTGGGTCATGTGGCTAAAGTGGTGATGCCGATGTACCGCACCAAATTTCTGTACGATAATCAATGGGAACTGGTGCATGAAGGCAGCCAGCATATCGGCCCGCATTATTTTCACTACAGCATCATCAGGGAAAAAACCAACAAGCTGGGTTTTGACCTGTACCTCGTTGACATCAACGGCCTGCTGGACCGGGAAAAGATATATGGCTATGATGATGACAACGAAAGATTCCTCGCCTTCGAGGTGGCGCTATGCGACTGGATCAACAAATGGACCCACACTCCGGATGTCATTCACTGCCATGATCACCACACCGGGCTTATTCCTTTCATGATAAAATATTGCCTTGAGTTCAGGCAAAAACTTTCCGGTATCCCCACCGTGTTCACCGTTCACAACGCACAATACCAGGGCTGGATAGGCTGGGACAAGTATTATTATCTCCCCTCATTCGATTCATGGAAATGGGGCATGCTGGACTGGGACAATACCATCAACCCCATGGCATCTGCGGTGAAATGTGCCTGGAAAGTGACCACGGTAAGCAACAGCTATCTCGGTGAACTGAAAGAAGCTGCTAACGGGCTGCAGAACCTGTTTCAGTATGAACAAGGGAAAAGTCATGGTATATTAAATGGAATTGACACCCATGTGTGGGACCCGCTGACGGATAGCATGATTGTAAAAAACTATGACAAAGAATTAGTGGAAAAAGGAAAAAAGAAGAACAAGAAAGAACTGGCGGGCCAGTTTGGGCTGGATCCGGAGAAACCGCTTATTTCATTTATAGGAAGATTAGTGGGAGAAAAGTCGGCCGACCTGCTGCCCGAAGCTATCAGCCAGGCCATTTATCAGCATCATGGCAAGGTAAATTTTCTGGTACTGGGTTCAGGCGACCCCGCCCTTGAAGACCGGCTTGACCAGATGAAACAGCAGTTCAACGGTTATTATAATTCCTATATCGGTTACAGCGAACCGCTCAGCCACCTGATGTATGCAGGTTCAGATTTTTTGCTGATGCCCAGCCGGGTGGAGCCCTGCGGACTGAACCAGATGTATGCTTTGCGCTATGGCACGATACCGATGGTGCGGAATGTAGGGGGGTTAAGGGATACGGTAACAGACATGGGCGACTGGCAGGGCTTTGGTATCCGTTTCGACCAGGCATCTGTGCGGGATATTACATACTCGGTAGGCCGGGCTATTGACCTTTATATTAATAAACCTGACCTTTATAGCTGGATGCGGGAACACATGATGACGATTGATCACTCATGGGACAGTTCGGCGAAGCAGTATATTGATTTATACAAATCATTGAAATAAACGACTGGTTATGGCAATAAGAACAATCACTCACTCGAAAGAGATACTAAGTGTAATTCTTGGCGGAGGTGCAGGGTCAAGATTATACCCTTTAACCGCCAGCCGGTCCAAACCTGCTGTTCCCATTGCCGGCAAGTACAGGCTGGTGGATATTCCCATTTCAAACTGTCTTAATAATGGTGTGGGCAGGATGTTTGTGCTCACACAGTTCAACTCTGCTTCACTCAACCGGCATATCAAGAACACTTATCATTTCAGCGCTTTCAGCAAAGCCTTTGTGGACATTCTGGCGGCCGAACAAACACCGGATAACCCCACCTGGTACCAGGGCACAGCCGATGCAGTGCGGCAGGGCCTGCGGCATATTGAACCATTTGAAAGCGATTATGTACTCATACTTTCCGGCGACCAGCTCTACCAGATGAATTTTGCAGAAATGCTGGACAACCATAAAAATCTGGGGGCAGATATCTCCATTGCCACTATACCGGTGGGGCCAAGAGAAGCGCCGGAGTTTGGCATCCTGAAATCTTCCGAAGGGCTGATCACCTCCTTCATCGAAAAACCCAAAAAGGAATTATTGCCCGAATGGACGAGTGAGACCGGCGATGTGATGAAGACCCAGGGAAGACTTTACCTCGCTTCTATGGGTATTTATATTTTCAACCGGAAGCTTTTGTTTGACCTGCTGCAGACAGAATACGCCAATGCCACTGATTTTGGAAAAGAGATCATACCGCAATCTATTCAGAAATACAAAGTGGCCAGCTACCAGTACGAAGGCTACTGGACCGATATCGGGAATATCTATTCTTTCTTTGAGGCAAACCTTGGTCTTACACAGGAATTGCCGGATTTCAACCTTTTTGATAACGACAATGCCATCTATACCCGGCCCCGTATGCTGCCACCCGCCAAGATCAGCGGCACCACATTAGAAAAAACTTTAGTAGCCGAAGGCTCTATTATTAATGCATCCCGGATTGAGCATTCTGTGATTGGCATCCGTTCCCGCATCGGGCATGGCACCACTTTAGTAAGCACTTACATTATGGGCAGTGATTATTACGAAACACTTCCTGAAATAGCGCAGGCCAATGCAGGCGGTTTCCCGCTGCTGGGCATTGGCGACAGGTGTTATATCAAAAATGCCATACTGGATAAGAATGTCCGCATCGGCAACGATGTACGCATCAATGGCGGACATCATCTGGAGAATGCCGACCATGCGCTTTACACGGCAAAGGATGGCATCGTGGTGGTAAAGAAGGGCGCTATTCTTCCCAACGGGTTTGTGATATGACCGGGCGAAATACGAGCGGGTGCTTGTACAGGAAGATTATTTGTACAAAGTCGGTACTTATTACATAAACTTGCTATCTTCCCCTCACTCTGATTAATCATTATAACGGTTGCTTATGTCCTCTGCTCCTGTTGGCTTAAAGCCAAAACTCAGTCTTGTTGATATAATAAATATGAGTGTTGGATTTTTTGGGATCCAGTTCGGATGGGATTTGCAAAGGGCTAATATGGGCCGTATATATGAAAATCTGGGAGCAAATCCTGACGAAGTTCCTTTACTCTTTCTTGCCGCACCTCTTACCGGATTGATAGTTCAGCCTATCATTGGTTATATGAGCGACAGGACCTGGCATCCCCGATGGGGAAGAAGGAGGCCGTATTTTATGATCGGAGCTATTTTCAGTTCTGTTGCACTCATTTTTATGCCGCACAGCGGTACGTTATTTATGGCTGCTGGTTTACTGTGGATCCTGGATGTGTTCGGAAACGTATCCATGGAACCTTTCAGGGCATTTGTAACAGATAAACTGCCCGATTCTCAGGTTAACCGGGGATTTATAATGCAAAGTCTGATGATTGGATTGGGAGGAAGCATTGCCTCCTCTCTTCCCTGGGTGATGAAAAACATTTTCAATATTTCGAACACGGCAGAAAAAGGTTCCATACCCGAAAATGTAAGATGGGCTTTTTACATTGGGGCTTTTTTCTTTTTGTCCGCTGTTCTTTACACTGTTTTCTCAACAAAAGAATACCCGCCAACTGAGGAAGAAAAAGAGAAACTTAAGAAAGAAAAAGGAGGAGTGTTTGCTGGCATTACAGAAATATTTAAATCGTTGGGGTCGATGCCGGATCAGATGAAAAGAATAGCAGTCGTACAGTTTTTTACCTGGCCGGGTTTGTTTTTAATGTGGTTCTATTATTCAACGGCTGTAGGAGTAACTGTTTTCGGGGGCAAGCCGGATGCGAATGACCCTCAGTTTGCAGAGGGGGCAGATTTTGCGGGTCTTACTTTGGCTTTTTATAATGTAATTACCTTTTTATTTGCCTTTATACTTCCTGCAATTGCAGACAGGCTTGGCCGGAAGCTCACACATAGTCTATGCCTGTTGTGCGGGGCTATCGGCCTGATCAGTGTTGGATGGGTGAAAGACAAATACATGCTGTATGTATGCATGACTGGAGTTGGTATTGCATGGACCAGTATCCTGTCAATGCCTTATGCTATGCTCAGTGGTTCACTGCCACGGAATAAAGTAGGTATTTATATGGGGATATTCAACTTCTTCATTGTTCTGCCGGAAATTATTGCATCGCTTGGTTTCAAAGGGATAATGAAAAATATTTTAAACAACGACAGGATGCTCGCCATTCAGGTTGGTGGAGGTTTGTTTGTAATTGCTGCAGCGCTTTGTTTGTTTATAGTTAAGGACGACAGGGTTGCCCGGGTTAATGAAATGCTGCCACTTAATAAACATTAGGGGGATGAAAAAATATTTTCCGCTTATTCTGCTTTGTTTTTCTGCAAATGTCTTCGCCATTGATATGCAGGGCGTTTACCCCGCACACTGGTGGGTGGGCATGAAAAATCAAAACCTTCAGCTGATGATTCACCGTGACAGGGTGGCAAATGAAAAGGTTTCCATGCTGCCTTATACCGGGGTGAAACTTCTTAAACAAACCCGGGCAGAAAACCCGGATTATCTCTTTATTGACCTTGTCATAAGCCCTTCAGCAAGACCGGGAAAAATAAAATTCAGGATTGATAACCTTCAGTCGCCTGAAGCGGTCAGTTTTAAAATATTTGATTACGAATTAAAACTCCGGAGCAACCAAAACGGTAAGACAAGGGTGCAGGGCGTCACTGCCAAAGACCTTATTTACCTGATCATGCCAGACCGCTTTTCAAACGGGGATCACTCCAATGATTTTATCAGTGATATGCGGGATACGGGCCATGACCGGAACAATCCCTTTGACCGGCATGGCGGCGACCTGAAAGGAGTGCAGAACCATTTGGGTTATCTGGATGAACTGGGCGTAACCACCATCTGGATGACACCGGTGCTGGAAAATGACATGAGCCGCACCAGCGAGGGCGGCACCATGCGGAGCACTTATCATGGCTATGCTTTTACAGACCATTATACTGTTGACAAAAGGCTTGGCGGTAATGAGGCGTACAAAGACCTGATCAATGCAGCTCATGCAAGAGGAATGAAGATCGTTCAGGATGCTGTTTATAATCATATCGGGA
This sequence comes from Bacteroidota bacterium, assembly GCA_052389635.1. Taxonomy (GTDB): domain Bacteria; phylum Bacteroidota; class Bacteroidia; order Chitinophagales; family Chitinophagaceae; genus JJ008. The sequence continues at coordinate 24,869 of JBQTHS010000098.1, forward strand.
ATGACCACTGGTCGTTCCGGGACATGCCCATGAAGAATTGGGTGAACCAGTGGCCTGCCTACCAGAACACTTCTTACAAGGACCAGCCGCTCGTTGATCCTTACGCAGCGGCTATTGATAAGAAAAAATCAGTTGACGGATGGTTTACACCCTTCCTGGCCGATCTAAACCAGCGGAACCCTTTTGTTTCCAGTTTTCTTATACAGCATGCCATATGGACAACAGAAGAGTTTGGTATTGACGGCTGGCGGGTGGATACTTATTTTTACAGCGATCCTGTTTTTCTGAACAAAATAAATGAAGCGCTGCTGAAAGAATTCCCTTCACTGACCGTATTTGGCGAAGCCTGGGTGCAAAGCGTAACCAACAGCGCCTACTTCTGTGAAAACAACATGAATGTTCCGTTCAAACATAATTGCCAGGGAGTAACTGATTTTCCATTGTACTTTTCTATGCTGGATGCACTAAAGCAGCCCTATGGCTGGAACGAGGGGGTGAACCGTCTCTACCAGGTGCTGGCGCAGGACATTTTATACAAAAACCCCATACGGAACTGCATCTTTCTCGGCAATCATGACCTTGACCGGATATACTCAGTGCTCGGCGAAGATTTTGACAAATTTAAAATGGGGATGAACATGTTGCTTACCATGCGGGGTATCCCCCAGTTATATTATGGCGATGAAGTGCTCATGAAAAACTTTAAAGACCCGACTGATGCAGAAGTGCGGAAGGATTTCCCCGGTGGCTGGCCGGATGATAAACCCAAAGACAGCCGGTTTACCAGGGAAGGCAGGAGCGACAAACAAAATGAAGCATTTGAGCATATCAGCCGGCTGGCGCATTTCAGAAAAACATCCTCTGCCATTGCTGCAGGAAGGCTCATGCAATACCTTCCCAAAGACGGGTTGTACATTTATTTCCGGTACGACAATAAACAAACGGTGATGGTGGTTGCCAACACCGGCGATAAGGATGCCAGGCCTGACTGGAATTTATATGCTGAAAGAACAAAAGGATTTTCGCAGGCCCGTAATGTGGTGTCAGGAAAAATAAAGCCGCTGGATGAAATAATGATTGAACCGAAAGAAAGTTTTGTATTTGAACTGCTCAGATAACAAAATTGATCAGCATTTTGCTGCCGTAGGTGCCCCATTCATCCGCCAATTTACCCAGTCTTGTCATCAGGGATGTGCGGTTCACTTTTTTCCCCCTGGCCGGTGGATTTACCGGCTTCATATTCACATCAAATACCTGGACTTTGGTGGCAAACCAGGTAGCATGTAACCGGGGAATGCCCATGCCCAGTATCATACCCGGCAGGCCATGAATGCCCTCGGGGCCCCCGTTCACCAGCAGTTCATCCGTGTAGAATGCGAATACGGCAATCGTATCATTAATGATGCCGACGGCTTTGCGGCAGTCATACCCGGCAATCGTCCGCAGGTCGCCGGTGAGTTTCCATTTTATTTTCAGCAAGCTGTCTTCAAGCAGGAAGGTCTCTTCAAACACTGGTTTTTGAGAAATGGTGGTTCCTGTTTTATAATCATTATACACCACATTTTTATCCCCCACCGGCCGGTACCATACCCTGGGGTCAATGGGTACTTCTTTCCCCGGTTTATAAATGGACCGGCTGGTATCACCAATGAATTCATAATAGTTCAGCGAAGACACAGGGTAGCGGTCTTTGTTCTGTTCATACCAGCTATTGCCTTCCTGCAGGTCTTTCATCAGTTGCCTTATACTGGTGGTTTTTTCAAACTCCACTTTGATGCTGCCAAAAAAACGGGTCTGGGCATTCGTTACCTGCCAGGCAACTGCTGCGGTTGTTATGAGTATGAATTGCTTTATCATTTTGTTTCTCCTCCCGGCGCTTTATTAAATGACCATTCAAACTTTACCAGGAAATAGCGGCTTATCTTTTCGTACCGGTCATCCGTTATGAAAGTGCTGTTGATGGTACGGGTGAACCCCTTGTTGTCATCCAGAATATCATTCATGTAAAAACCGATCTTTCCGGCATCTTTCTTAAAAATCTTTTTGGAAATACCGGCATTCCATACTACAAGGTTTACGTTGCTGGCAAATGCCTGTATCCTCTGGCGCAGGTCGGCATTCAGGTTGGTGGTCAGTTCAATTTTCCAGGGCAAAGTCACTTCAGCATCTATCCGCCCCCCGTAAGACCAGTAATTGTTGTTGACCACGGAAGAAAAAGATGATTTTGAGTGGTTATAGCCGATGCGGGGCCTGATGCTGAAATCAAATTTCTCTTCATTCTCTATTCCAAAACTTGTTTCAAAACTGATACTGAACGAACGGGTAATGGCCCTTTCGCCATTCACAAAATTGTTGAACCTGCTGCCGCTGCCGTTAAAACCAAAACTAAACTCCGGTTTCTTATTGCCTTTGTCTTTATTGTAGCCGGACCAGAGGTACCATGACCGGTTGCCGTTCACATTGACCGGGTAATAGGTCCTTTTACCGGTGCCGGGATCGATCGTATTGAATTGAGTGATCGCATTCTGTTGGATATTGTAACCAAAGTTGATCCCAAGCCATGATTGCGAGAGCACTTTGTACTGGTTGATATTGACCGACATACTGTGATTAAAACCCACTTTCAGATCCGGATTGCCTTTGTATTCATTCAGCGGGTCGGTATTATCCCTGAGTGGCTGTAGCTGGCTTATATTCGGCTGTATGGTATTGCCCCGGTAATTAATGCCGATATTGAACTGCGTTTTAGGCGTAAAGTTCAGATTGGCCTGCGGGGTCACATTAAAAAAGTTGTAAGTGCTCCGGGTGCTGTCGTCCAGGTTCTGCAGCCCTAATTTTATTTTAGAAATGCCAGAACCGATCCCCGCCCTCATCTTTTTGCCGGTATAGCGGAAGATGGCATTGCTGCTGTGAGAAAAGGCATCCAGTTCAAAATTGTTACTGAACTCGGCCACCAGTTCCTCGTACTTGCCGTTGAACCCTTTTTCATACGTATTGCGCAGCGAACGGGAGTGATTCTTGTTAAAGGCATAATCCACTACCAGCATCCATTTGTCTGTAAGAGGTTCCATGAAGGTAGTTTTAACACCCATAGTGTTGGAACGTCCGTCAAACAATTTCTGCTGATCCACTGTATCGCTGTAACTGTAAACCCCGGTTGCATCAAAATACCGGATACGGGTATAGTTCAGCCCGCTGTTATCGTCTTCGGTCAGTCCGTATCGGAGCATCGTCTGCCATTGCCTGTTTTTCTTTTTGAACAGCTGTTTCCATATAAACTGGTTGTCGAACTGGCTCCTGAGGGTATTGCTGGAGTAATTATTGAAACTCTGGTTTACGGTATCAAGACTGCTGCCTGTGAATTCACTGTTGTTTTGCCCGGTTGTTTGCCCGGTTTTGCGGGTGAAGGCTGTTACAATCTTGAAAGATGTCAGCGAGTCTGTTTTCCATTCATATTTTCCATTGACGGCATGCTGCTGGTTCAGTCCGTTTTTTGTAGTGTACTGGTTGCTGTAGTTAACACCGTTTGGCAGTATGTTTTGAGTAAGTTTGGTGCCCGTGTTGATGGTACCAAGCCGGTTGTACCGGTAGGAGATATTTACATTGTGTTTGTCTGCATTCCATTTGTTGCTGAAGAGTGCGCCGCCTGTCCATGCATCGGGCAGTCCCCGCAGGCTCCAGTCATTAAAATCATCAGTGCCTCCGAAACTGTAATAATACCCGCTGAGCTCATCATACTCAAAATCATTTTCCATCCCCAGTTTCTGCCTGTCTTCCCAGTTCAGGCTGCCGGTGTTCACATTTGTTCTTGTTCCGTAAGCCGATATTTTTTTCTTGCCAACAAACTTGTTGTAAAGCGCCTTGCTTTCAAAGTATTTATTGAAATCTGTCCCCGCCTGTATTTTTCCAAAAGCGCCTTTCTTCGCATCTTCTTTCAGTTTTATGTTCACCGTTTTTCCTTCATTGCCGGTGGTCATGCCGGTCATGTTTTGCTGTTCGGTTTTGGTATCAAACACCTGTACCTTATCCACGGCTTTCGCTGAAATATTTTGTGTGGCCATGGTGGGATCGTCGCCAAAAAACTCCTCCCCATCCACCAGCACTTTATCAACTCTTTTGCCCTGGGCCACTATTTCACCTTTACTGTTAACTGAAAAACCGGGGAGTTTTTTCAGCAGGTCTTCCACGGTAGCGCCTTCCTTTACTTTAAAACTGTCGGCTACAAACTCCGTGGTGTCACCTTTGATGCGGATGGCGCCCACACTTTTTACAATGACCGCATCCAGCAGTTTGCTGGCCGGTGTCATATTCACTATGCCCATATCGGTTTCGCCTTTTACTTCGAGGTCGTCCATGTAATCAGCAAAACGGGGATAGGTAACGAGTATGACATAGCGGCCGGTATCTGTTTTGGGTAAAACAAATTTTCCGTCTTTATCTGTCCGTGTAAAACTGACCAGTGTGCTGTCGGATTTGCGGAGAAGGGCGACGCTTGCCAGGTGCAATGATTTTTTTTCGGTGGAGTCCGTAATGATCCCCTTAACGGGGCTTTTTTGGGCATACGATACCACATAGCTAAAAAGCATCAGAAGAGTAATTACAGCCGGTTTCCTCATTTTGGTTTAATGGTTGGATTGGGAAAATATCAATTTGGCTGCTAATCAGAAGCGTTATTTACCTGAACTGCACAAAATTGATGATTTCCGGCGCAGATCAGGTGTCGGTATCCGGGTATTCCTGTTAATTTTTCAACAAAAATGATGTAAGTTGAGTGAGATAATCCTTTACACAAATTCCATACAATGCCTGCGAAAAAAAAAGAAACTGCTCAAAAGGTAAAGAATAATAACGGAAGCAGCGATACCAGGCAACCTGCTCCTCAAAAGAACAGGGCGCTAAAGCCCGGAAAATATGAAGAACAGAATTTTGTGGACACTTCAAAACCGGTGTGGAATTACTCCCTGCTTACGGATGAAGATGTGAGCAACTACCAGAACGGCACTAATTACCAGTTGTATAAGAAATTCGGTTCTCATTCCGTGCAGGTGAACGATATATGGGGCATGTACTTCTGTGTGTGGGCGCCGAATGCCACATCGGTTTCTGTAAAAGGGAATTTCAACGACTGGAAGAACCATGAATACGAACTGAACCCCCGCTGGGATAAAAGCGGCATCTGGGAAGGTTTCATCCCCGGTTTCAAATTGGGCGAAGCTTACAAATATCATATTACCGGTTATGCAAAAAGGGCATTGGACAAAGGCGACCCCTTTGCCAATTTCTGGGAAAAGAGGCCTCAGACGGCGAGCATTACCTGGGATATGTATTATGAATGGAAGGATGAGGAGTGGATGAAGAAAAGAAAAAAGAAAAATGCACTGGATGCACCCTGGAGTGTATATGAAGTTCATTTGGCCAGCTGGCAGCGGCCCGACAAGTATGATGAAGAAACCTACAATACCTATGACCAAATAACAGAGAGGTTGGTGCCTTATGTAAAAGAACTCGGCTTTACCCATGTGGAGCTGATGCCGGTGATGGAACATCCTTTTGACGGGAGCTGGGGTTACCAGTGTACCGGCTACTTCGCCGCCACTTCCCGCTTTGGCGACCCGCAGGGACTGATGCGGCTGGTGGATGCTTTTCACCGGGAAGGCATTGGCGTTATCCTTGACTGGGTGCCTTCCCATTTTCCCTATGATGCCCACGGGCTGTTCATGTTCGACGGCACACATACTTACGAGTATGCCGATATGCGCAAAGGATTTCATCCTGACTGGAACAGTTATATCTTCAATTATAAAAGAGGAGAAGTAAAATCATTTTTGATCAGCAGCGCCAGGTACTGGTTTGACCTGTTCCATATAGATGGTATCCGGGTGGATGCTGTTTCGTCCATGCTCAAGCTGAATTATTCGAGAGAACATGGCCAGTGGGAACCCAATGAATTTGGCGGCGATGGTAATTTAGAAGCCATTGCTTTCATCAAAGACCTGAATGAAACCATCTTCCGGGATTTTCCGGATGTGCAGACGATTGCTGAAGAAGCCACCGACTGGCCGGGTGTTTCAAAACCCACCTGGCAGGACGGACTGGGCTTTGGTATGAAATGGATGATGGGCTGGATGCATGATACTCTGGATTATTTTAAAATTGACCCGGTGTTCAGGCAGTTCCATCAGAATAAGTTTTCGTTCAGCATGATGTATTACTATGATGAGAACTTTATGCTGCCTTTCAGCCATGATGAAGTGGTGCATGGCAAAAGCCCGATGCTGTATAAGATGCCGGGCGATGAGTGGCAGAAATTTGCCAATCTTCGGCTGCTCTATACCTATATGTGGACACACCCCGGGGCCAAACTCCTGTTTATGGGCAATGAATTTGGGCAAACGGGCGAATGGAATTACAAATCCGAACTGCAGTGGGAATTGTTACAATTCGATGGCCACCGGCTACTAAAAGATTGCATGACCGGGCTGAACGGTTTGCTGAAGAATGAACCGGCCCTGTACCAGAACCAGTTCAGCATTGATGGTTTTGAGTGGATGGACCTGAACCATCGGGCCGAATCGGTGGTTGTGTACAAACGGAAAGGGAAGAAAAAAGCAGATGACCTGCTGGTGATCCTGAACCTGACCCCGGTGGTGCGGAATGACTGGGAAATATGGGTAAGTGGAAAGCCTTACAGCAAAGAGGTATTCAACAGCGACAGCAAAAACTACTGGGGCACGGGGGATGTGTATAACCCGGATATCCGCTGCGAACTCCTGCCCGACTCCGGTCAGGCGGGGGTTGATGAGGGTCAAAAAATGTACAAGCTGACCGTAAATTTACCGGCACTGTCCGGAATCGTTCTGAAATAATACTATTTTGGAACGATATTAGCTGATTAGTAACCGGTTAAGCTTTGATTACTCAACTGCAAAATATACCTTGCATGAGAAGCATTATTAAGTCCATCCTAAAAGAAAGCCCTATGAGACGTAACATCCTCACCATCTGCCTGATGCTGGCGGTACTGCCTGCATTTTCGCAGACTGAATCGCTGACGCAATTTTCAGTCATCACACCCAACCCCGGGGTTGACAGTGCTGATTTCTTCCTGCAAAAAGGTTTGCTCGAAAAACAAAACGGACGCCGTTTAGAATCACTTAAAAATTTTGAGAAAGCGGCAAAGTATGATGACAACAGCAAAACCATCACTACCGAACTGGCCTCCGCCTACCACGACCTGCGCAAATACCATAAGGCGCTGGAGATGTATAAAAAATTAGTGACGCTGGGCGAAGCAAATGCTGCCATTTACAAGCAACTGCTGACGCTTTCTTTCCAGTTGAAACAGGGTGAAGATGTGCTGCTGTATGCCGACAAGCTGAAAACGGCCGACCCATCAGAGAAAGTGCTTTACTATGTGGGCCGTGTGCATTACGATATGGATAACTACGGCGATGCCATCAAATACCTGGGGGGCGCCGAAAAAGAAGATCCCGCCAATGCTGAGATACCCTACCTGATAGCCCACAGCTACTCGGATATGATGAATTACAAATTAGCTGTTCCTTACTTCAAAAAGGCTATCGAACTGAAGCCCACGGAAGCTTACTGGATATATGAACTGAGTCTTATCTGCTATGCCATGCACAATGATAAGGATGCGCTGAAGTATATGCTGGAAGCCGGTGAGAAAGGGCTCAGGAAAGACAATGACTATTTAGAGAACCTTTCCATCGCTTACCTGAATGTGGGTGATCTTGACAAAGGCGTGGAAATGCTGAACGAAATACTGAAAAGAAAACCCAGCGACCTGAACATACTCGGCATGGTAGCCGAAGCCTATTATAGTAAAGGCAAGTACGACCTGGCTATGGAATACTGGGACAGGATGCTGGAATATGACAAAGAGAATGCGCCTGCACTGTACATGATAGGTATGTGCTACCAGAAAAAAGGCGGTAAAGAGAATATGGAAAAAGGCACCCGTCTTTGCGATAAAGCCATTGAAATGGACCCCTCACTGGCCGGCCTGAAGCAGAAGAAGCTGATGGCGGGACTTTAAGAGAAGTCGTTAGTCATTTAGTCGTTAAAAATAATTGAAGCAATCATGATATCATGGTTGCTTTTTCATTGAGAGAAACAAAAAACCCTGCCCGGTATAAAACGGGACAGGGTAAGTTCAGTCACAGAAATTGAATATTACTTTATCTTAAGAACAGGTTTTAATTTGTAATCCCCGGGGCCGGCTTGATGGATGGAGAGTGCCGCATCAAAATCAATCAGCAATGAATCCAGCGGGCCATTCAGATGTTTGTTTACTTTTATTTTTAAACCAGACTGGGAACCGCTGGGTATTGTAACCGGATAAACCACTCCATTTACTTTAATACTGTTATTGGAACCAAGTACCAAACGAATCTCCTGTACTGAATTGGAAGGAATGGTGCCAGTGGCAATTAATGTGTCCACTCCGTTTTGCAGACCGAGCAGGTTGTAAATGCCGGCCACGGTATTCAGGTCCACCCAGCCGGTAGAGTCCTGCCTGAAGTTCACCCTTACCTGCAGCAGGTCCACATTCACCTCTTCTGCATTTACCGGGTTATCGGTCAGCCTTACTTTCAGGGTTGTAGTTTTATATCCGTCAGCACTGTCTTTATTGCAGGCAATCAGCACAATAGCTGTGACAGTGGCGGCGGCAAACAAAGGCAAAATTATTTTTCTCATGATATTCATTTTTATACCCGGTATGCGGCAAAATCATGCCAAACGAGTTCCAATATTAAAATAAACAGGTTGAGTTTTCCACAAAGGGATATTTACTTATGCTTAATAATAAATACAGCCGGTACCGGCCGCTGATCTGTAGCATCGGAGACTTTGATAGTCTCTCTCCCATTCACCAGCATGCAACTGCTGCCGCCACCATCGAGGTTCAGGGCTTCCCAACACCCGAGTTCTTTGAAGATCTGGGCTTCCTGTGTAAGGCTGGCGCCTTCGGCCCTGCCGGGGTTGCGGCCTTCGATGACAAGGATGATTAGTTTGCTGTCGCTGGTATAACCCATTGCTGTCCGGGGATGTTTGTCATTGATGGCTTTACCAGCAAATTTCAATTCCTCGTTGTTGCTGATTTTGATTTGACCATTTTGTAAAAGAACCGGACCTCCGCCTACAGCAGTTTTCATTTTCAATTTTTTTAAAGTTGGAAATGCACCTCCATGTGTTGCGAGGGTGGTTAAGTAAACTGCATTTTTAACATCAAGACTGTTCGCCGAATCCTTGATCGCATCCTGCGGCATTTGCATAGCATAACTGAATCTTTGTGACGGATCGGTGAAGGTCCACGCAATATCCGCTCTTCTTTTCTTAGATATACCGATTGCACTTCCAAACGGATGGCGGTAAGTAAATGTATCCTTCCCTCTCCCATTGATGGTATGAATATTATAACACACCAGTTTCCCGTTCTTTATCACCACGTTCAGGTTTTGGTTGGTTGCAAACGAAAAAAAAGTGGTATTGACTACCACCAAGGGTCTATCATTCTTCTCATAATATTTTAAAGGGGTTAACCGGCGCCTGTAAGTAGTGTCAACAGTGAAATCCAATTTCTTGTCCTTCAGGTCCGCTTCGATATAAAAGGCAATATTGGGTTTCCCATCAAGCGGATCGGTTGTACGATACACATGAACAGATGCCGGCAGCGGCTGAAACAGCGAGTCCACGTTCTGCCATTTAAGTTGCCCGGTAACAGTAAAAGATGTGAGTAGAAGAAAATTTTGTATAAAAAAGCACTTTCGCATGACTCCAGACTAAGGACTAACGACTCCCGACTTTCTCTCCTCCCACTCTCTCCGCCCCAATCCCGCAAGCACATGCCTTTCGCTGTGGTAAGAGGAACGAACCAGCGGACCGCTTTCCACATAATCCAGTCCCAAAGAGTAACCTATCTCCCGATATTCGGCAAACTCATCGGGATGCACAAAGCGGTGAACGGGGAGATGTTTTTTGGTGGGCTGCAGGTATTGCCCGATGGTGATCACATCACAGCCATTATCCCGCAGGTCGGTCATGGTCTGCACCACTTCCTCTTTTGCTTCGCCCAGGCCGAGCATAATGCCGCTTTTTGTACGCATACCTCCTTCTTTCAATATGCGTATCACTTCCATACTGCGCCAGTACTTGGCCTGTATGCGGACCTGTCTTGTCAGTCTCTCTACTGTTTCAATATTATGGCTCACCACTTCCGGCGCTGCATCAATGATGCGCTGAATATTTTCCTTCTCCCCTTTAAAATCCGGTATCAGGGTTTCCAGTGTTGTTTCAGGGTTCAGTGCCTTTACTGCCTGAATCGTATTGTACCAGATAATAGAGCCGCCATCTTTAATTTCATCCCGGTCAACTGATGTGATGACGGCATGCTTCACCTTCATCAGGTGGATGGCTTCGGCCACCCGTTGGGGTTCGTCCCAGTCCAACGGTTCGGGACGACCGGTGGCCACGGCGCAAAAGCCGCAGCTTCTTGTACAGGTATTGCCCAATATCATGAAGGTAGCCGTGCCGGCGCCCCAGCATTCGCCCATATTAGGGCAATTACCACTTTCGCAGATCGTATGGAGTTTGTAATTGTCAACGAGGCTGCGTACATGCCTGTACTCTTCCCCGATGGGCAGTTTCACCCGGAGCCAGTCAGGCTTTTTCATTCTTGTGTTATCAACTGCCGCAGCAACAATGGGAAGTTCGTTCATCCGGCAAATTTACGGTCATTACTTGCGCCGCCCAAACAGCACCGAAATATATCCCTGGAAGAAGAATTGCCGTTCTTTCAGTGTCGCCATGATGGGAATTTTGTCTGCATAAAATTCGGCGCTTATTCCTACTTCAATGCCCGACACCACTTCGTTGAACCGGCCATAGTCAAACCGTAAAGCAGCTTTTGCAAAACCACCCGGCTTTATTTTCATTTCATTCCAGCCCTTGCCAAAACCGGCGCCACCGATGATCTGCTGGCTCAGGAACAGGGCGCTGTCGGCGGGGCTGTATTTGATGATGCGGGTCTCCGTGGCATTGGGGTCGTCCACTTCAATATAATAAGGACGGAGCAGACCGATGGCAATACCCCCATTGTAAACAGCAGACACTGCCACGCCGTTCTTGTTTCCTTTTTGCCCGAGAATATATTGCTGGCCAAAGCCCAGTGTAAGCTGGTAGAAATAATTGATCTTGGCATAAATAAAGGGATTGCCAAAGATAAACCCGGCATTGGGCTGTTTGTCTTCCTTTTGGTGTTTGATCTCGGTAAAGTCAACCCGGTAGATATTGGTTTTGCGGTTGGTCTTCATCCGGCCGAGTTCATAAAAAGCGCCATAGCCATTGGTGCGGAACTGCAGGCCAAACAGGTTTTGCTTGCGGTAGATCAGCACTCCCTCCTCCGCCTGCTTCATCAGGTCGTTTATTTTCTGGCGGCGTTCTTCTTTTTTGTTCTCTTTGGGTGATTTTTTTTTGCCGGTGGAATCCTGTGCGGATGCAACAAAAACGGCAGACAATAACAGCAGTGTAATACTTAGTTTCTTCACACAAATGCTTTTAATGAATACTAAACGTAAATTTAGGGCAAAATATTGATAATGACTTCCACCGTAGTGTATAACGGGGCGTTAAGAACCACCTGCACCCACCTGAAAAGCGGCTCTTACTTTGAAACTGATGCTCCTACTGATAACCATGGCAGGGGTGAGCGGTTCTCCCCCACCGACCTGATGGCTACCAGCCTGGCCACCTGCATGATAACGGTAATGGGCATCAAGGCCCGCAGCATGGGTTTTGACCTTGACGGGGTGAAGATAGAGGTGCTGAAAATAATGAAGGCCGACCCCCGCCGGGTGGGTGGTATTGAACTGACTTTTCATATACCTGATGCGCTGAATGATATTGATGATAAAACAAAAGCCATAATGCGGAATACCGGTAATACCTGCCCGGTGCAGTTCAGCATTCATCCGGATATTGAAGTGAAAGTGGATTGGGGGGTGTGGGGGTGATGCAAGTAATAAATTGAATTTTATGCGCCCCTTTTTTTTATAATACTATTCGCTTTTCTTTTATCCTGCAAAGAAAAGAAATCATCTTTGGAGAAACTTAGGTTCACCAAAGACACAGTATTGAATTTATATTCATTTAGCCTGAAAATTCCGATGGGTTGGCGGAAAGCAAATGATGACACATTACCTAAAATTGCCGATGCTACATTCAGGGTTCGTCTTCATAACAAAAACAATAAACTCATTTATTTCGAGCATGGTTTAAGCGGAAATGATCCTTCTGGTGATATTTACGTCCTGCCAGTTGCCAAGAGAGAAATCTTCAAGGACCAAAAATCAGATACAACTAATATAATTTTTTCAGATGAATCCCGGTTATTCTTAACCCTAAAAAATAAAACTCAGAAAGTATATACAGATACTATATCCGGCTATTTAGCAAAGATTTTTGAACCCATAAAATTTGGGACAGGGTACACTGGAGTTTACGTTGAAGGTGCTGGTCAAATTGCAGGCAATATAGCAATATTCGTCGCATATGGCGAAAATCCCGATAGCTTAGAAAACCTGCAATTATTAGAAGTGATCAAAAGTATAAAGTTGAAGCCATTTGATTAAAACAGGTTATCAGTTTTTCAATAACGCATTCCCCACCCCGCATTCCAAACAGCGCTTCTCATTGCAATACTCATTCTTCAGTTCTATCAGCGCCTGGCTGTCAAAGGCATTTTTGTTTTCAATACCGAGTTGCCCGAACCCCTTGGTGATGCTGTTGTTCTCTGCAGCGGTTTTCTCCAGCCATCTCAGGGCTTTGTCTTTATACTTCTCTTCGTTGTGGTAGCTGCCATAGGCAAACAGCACCGGGGCAATGGTATTGATGATGATATTATCAATCATGGCTGCGCCGAGGTTCTTCTTTTTGAATGATGATGCTTCACCAAAGCTGTAGTGATAATGCCAGTAATCGTTGGCGGTTACATCAAACAGGTTTTTTACATCTTTTATCAAAGCCGTTTCTTTTAACTTCGAAAAAAGGTGGGCGGAGTTTTGTATCAGCGCCGCCAGCTGCGCCAGCCGGATAGTGGGAAAATTGCCCGGCCGCATCCGCAGAAAATGCACCGGCTGGTGGATGGGTTTCAGTTTGTATTTTTCTTTCAGGAATTTATATTCCCGCAGTAATAGTTTTGGATAATCATCCGTGTGTTTACCTTCCAGCAGGCCTGCTTGCCCCAACAGCAGCGCTTCTAATTGGTGAATCTGGCTTTTATGTTTGGCCAGCAGATTCACCGGGATGGAACGGGCCATTTCCTCAAAAGCCGCGGCATTTACTCTGGCGCCAAAATTTTTGGCCAGCAGCCACCAGAAGCTTTGTTCCCAGTGATAATTGTTTTCTGCAAGATAGCTTTCCACCGTTGCTGACTTCCTCATCATGCGTTCAGCCAGCAGCCTGTCTTTCCAGCTACGCCAGGTTATGTCCTTCACGGTGTTTATCATCTTTTCACAGGGGATGAAGGAGGAACTGTTCATTAGTTGCTCATAGCGTTGAAGCAGGATTTTGGAGACCCGGCCGTTTAATTCCAAAACAGGAACCTTGTTTGGCACTTCGTCAGGCTCAGTGTCATTCATCCACACCACATGCAGCACCACATTGCCATAATTCTTATCAGCCTGGTGCTTGTGTTTTTTCCAGTCCGATGTCTGCACATGCAGTTCCACAGTGCCTGCCCAGGTGGTTTTGCCAATTTTAATCTTTGCACCGGAGAAATCAGGGCCCTGGTTGGTATTGTACTGGCCCGGGAAATAAATCTGCACCGGTTCACCGGCTGTGGTAGCCAGCTCATTCCGGCTGAAGTACTGGAACTGCCAGATGAAGTGCAGAAGTCTTTCGGTCATATGGTTAATTAGTTAATTGGGCATTAAGTTACGCCAAACATCAAAGAGTTTGACCAGCCTTAATGACTGCCCCAATTAACCTATTAACTTCCCCAGTTCCCTTACCACCCGGCTCACCGGCAGTCCCATCACATTATAAAAATCACCATTCACTGATTTGATGCCCACCACGCCTATCCATTCCTGTATGGCATAAGCCCCGGCTTTGTCGTAGGGTCTGTATTTGTCCACATAAAATTCGATCTGCTCCGGGGTTAAGTCATGAAATTCCACTTCGGTTACATCGGCAAAAGCAATTTCTTTTTCTCCCTTCCTTATCGCCACACCGGTTATTACTTTATGCACCGAGCCTGATAAGGCCAGCAGCATGCTCACTGCATCTTCCCGGTGCACCGGTTTGCCAATGATATTATCGCCAAGCACTACAATGGTATCGGCAGCCAATACAATCCTGTCATTGGCTGTTTTCTGTACAGCAATCGCTTTGTTGCGGGCAATATAAATGGCTACTTCGCCGGGTTGCAGCCCCGGCGGAAAATGCTCATCGGTTTCTTTTACCATTATTTCGAAAGGGATTTCGGCCCATTCCAATAATTGTTTTCTGCGGGGAGACTGTGAAGCAAGGATTATTTTGTCCATAAGTAATAATAGAAAAATGCCATAGAAACAATGCCGGTGAACATTACCAGTTTGGTAAGAGTGCTTAATGTATGATAATGCCCCGCAGTGCTGCTCTTTTTCAGCTTCAATAAAATAACTATCAGCGGGAAGATGATGGCGGGCACACTGTAGGCCACGGCAAGCCACCACCTGAACTGCAGGACATACACCTGCAGGATGATGAGTACAGCGATCAATACGATCAGCCACACCGCCACATAGACTTTGGTCGCATTCACCCCCCACACAATGGGCATGGTGCGGCAGCCGTACTTTGCATCACCGGGCATGTCTTCCATGTCTTTTATCGCTTCCCGGATAAGGCTGATGATAAACGCAAATCCTGCGTACAGAATAGTGAGCCGGAAAAACCGCTGATGGGTACTGTCAAATGCATCTGTCAAATCAACCTTGGAGAAAAAGATGATGAGTATCGTCCAGGCGGTGAGCAATGAAATAACAATATTGCCTGTCAGCAAACTCTTTTTAAAATTGGTGGAATAAAACCAGAGCAGCGCCACGCAAAATACATTAGCCAGAATCAAATACCATTTCTGAAAAAAAGGAAGCGCCAGCACGGTAAGGATAATTCCCGCCCCGCTCAGCATAAAATGCCAGGCAATGGCCCAGCGCCGGTGGATGACTTTGTCCACTACCATCCGTTTGGGTTTGTTCACTTCATCAATATTGATGTCGAAATAATCGTTGATGATATAACCTGCAGCGGCGATAAATAAGGAAGCAAAGACCAATAAAACAAACCGGGTAAGATCGCCGGGTGGAACAGCCCCTCTGTAAAGTGTGTAATAAATGCAGACCTGGAAAAGCACCTGTGTAAGCGCCATAAAAAAGAGATTGGGCAGTCGCACCAGCTTGAGAAAGGCGGCTATCAATCTCATGGATAATTTTTTGGAAAGATAAGACAGATGCCGGAGCTCTGAGGTCGGAAGTCTGAAAGCTTTCCAACAGAAGTAATTTCCCTCCCTGTCAACCTGTTTAAACTACCGCGCCATCCTTACTTCAGACCTCTGGCTTCATCCCTCCTCCCGGTAGTTCCAGTGGTCATTCAGCTTCAGTACTTTTTCAATTACATCACGGACACAGGCAGCGCCACCACCGAAGGGAGAGATATATTGAACCGCTTCTTTGACTTCAGCCGCTGCATCAGCCGGACAGCAGGCCAGTGCCGCCACAGCCAGGGCCGGCAGATCGGGCAGGTCATCGCCCATGCACAGCACCTGCTCTTTCTTCAGTTTTTTTGCCTTCATATAATCCAGCAGGAATTTTTTTTTATCCGGCACAGACATACTCACATCTTTCACCCCTAATTTTTCGAGCCTGTCCGCCACTTCGGGTGAGTTGCCGCCGGATATGATTTTTACATTATATCCTTTCTTCAATGCCATCTGCAGGGCAAAGCCGTCTTTGATATGCATTTTTCTGGCCTGCAGCCCACCACCCATCACCAGTACCGTGCCATCGGTAAGCACACCATCCACATCAAAAATAAAAGTGGTGATAGGTTTAAAAAGTTCCAGTACGTTACTCATGGCTCAGATACCTGTTGTTTTTGTTTTGGTATTTGTGGTTTGTTTCTTGAAATTTTATTTCTGGTTATCCCTCCACTCATACACCCAGGCGCTTTGTATCATTTCGAGGTGGCCTTCATTTGATTCTTCTCTTTTGCCGGTAAAGCCGGGTATCTGCAGCACCCACTCAAGCAGATCGGTGAAACGGATGCGATAGATCTTTCCCTCATTGAATTCATCGCCGAAGCGTTCATAGAGTTTCAGGGCGATGTCTTCATGATCGTTCCAGTGTATCGGGGGTTCAAATTGTGACATAAAAAATGATGTCTGAAGTCAGAGGTCTGAGGTCGGATTTCTGACTTCCGGCCTCCGGCTTCTTTTTTTATTCTCCTAAAAATTGTGTCTGGTCGGGTAAAGTTACTTCAATCTCACCGCTCCCGTCATTGAGTAATGACTGGCAGCCCAATCTTGAATTCAGCCGCGGGTTCACAGCCCTGTCAATAAAATCTTCTTCCTTGTCTGAAATCTCATCAATATACTCCATTCCTTTCTCCACATACAGATGGCAGGTGGTGCAGGCGCAAACGCCGCCGCAGTTGTGGTGCAGGTCAATATCATTCTTCAGCGCCAGTTCCAGCAGGCTCTGCCCGGCCTCCACATTTTCAAAAGTGACGGGGTCAAGTCCTTTCTGTTCAAAACTGAATTTAACGGTGTACATCTGCAAATTTCTTCAGGGTGCAAATGTAAGGCGAAACAAACGACCGCATTTACTTGTTCGGGAAAAGCAGGAACATCGAACAAAGATTTAAGAACAGATGAATGGGTTTCCGGTTCAATTCTTCGTCATTCATTATTCCTTGTTCTTCTGCTCATCATTCAAGCGCCCTGTTGAATGCTTTCTGTAATCAGCAAATAAATATTCTTCAGTTGCGGATAGTTGTGCAGCAGTTCAAGATGCTTCTGTATGGTTTCCTTATCATGCCGCATGGCCGGGCCTGTTTGTGCTGCAGCAGCAGAAGTCGTTTTGAGCCGCA
>JBQTHS010000099.1:0-7180 GCA_052389635.1 Bacteroidota bacterium
CTCTCCCTCCGTTTGAGCAAAGAATAATTTGCCAGCTAGCCACTGCACACCCCGGCGCATATCATCCACCAAAAAGAAAATGGCGGCAATTACCTTGGCAAAAAACAAACCGGCAAGCATGGCAAAAAGGGTGGACCGGCCCAGCCAGGCCTGTTTGTCAAACCGCAGGTAAGGAAGTATGATGAGCAGGATAACGGCCACTACGGACAAGACCCAATAACCGCTGTGGATGATTGTTCTTGTGCGGCCGGAAGCGGATTGAGTAACTGCTTTCAGCGCCTGGAAACAATAAACATCCAGCAGCACCATAAAGCCGAACAGGATCCACCAAAACGGAGAGTTTCGCATAGATTTTTCAAAATTAGCCCGGAAACTTAACAGGCCCCTATTTTTGCCATTCCATTAACCGGTAAAAAGATGCAATTCACCTATTACGGACATTCCTGTTTCCTGGTTGAAACAAAGGGGAAGAAACTATTGTTCGACCCCTTCATTAGCAGCAATGAACTGGCAAAGCATATTGACATCAACTCTGTAGAAGCAGATTATATCTTGCTCTCGCATGGTCACTTTGACCATACAGCAGATGCAGTGACGCTGGCACAGGCCACCGGCGCCAAAGTGATTTGTAACTGGGAGATATATGAATGGCTGGGCAGGCAGAAGCAAACGAATGCACATCCAATGAATACAGGTGGTAAATGGGATTTTGGCGGCTTTACCGTACGTTGTGTGGTTGCCCAGCATTCAAGCAACCTGCCGGATGGAAGCTATGGCGGCAACCCGATGGGTTTTATTATTTCCGGTTCCGAAGGAAGTTTTTACTACAGCGGCGATACGGCCCTTACACTGGATATGCAGTTAATACCCAAATGGGCAAAACTAAATTTTGCGGTATTACCCATAGGCGACAATTTTACCATGGGCTATGAAGACGCAGCAGAAGCAGCCCGGATGATTGATTGCAAAACCATTGTGGGAGTGCATTATGACACATTCGGGTTTATTAAAATTGATCACACAAAAGCAAAACAGGAATTTGAAAAAGCAGGCTGCACTTTGCACCTGCCCGGCATTGGAGAAACAATTACAGTTTAACGAATAAAAATTCTCCTTTAGGGGATCGGGGTATATGGCAAGAATTATCGGCGTAGCAAATCAGAAAGGAGGTGTGGGCAAAACTACCACAGCCATTAACCTGGCAGCCAGTTTTGCCGTACTGGAATTTAAAACCCTGCTGGTGGACGGCGATCCGCAGGCTAACAGCACCACCGGTGTGGGCTTCGACCTGCACAATGTTACCCAAAGCCTGTACGATTGTATGGTGAATGAGGCCCGGGCCAGAGATGTGATACTAAAAACAGAAATCCCCAATCTTGACCTCATCCCTTCTCATATTGACCTGGTAGGCGCCGAAATTGAGATGATCAACTACCCCAACCGGGAGATGGTGCTGAAAAGTATTTTAGAGGCGGTACGGGATGATTACGATTTTATCATCGTTGACTGCTCCCCCTCACTCGGCCTGATAACTGTCAATGCACTCTCTGCAGCCGATGCAGTGGTAGTGCCGGTGCAGTGTGAGTTCTTTGCACTGGAAGGCCTGGGCAAACTCCTCAACACCATCAAGATCGTTCAGGGCCGGCTTAATACTGAATTAGTGATCGAAGGCATACTGATGACCATGTACGACGGCCGCCTCCGTCTCTGCAACCAGGTGGTAAGTGAAGTACGCCGCCATTTTGAAGATATGGTGTTCAGTACCATCATTCATCGTAATGCAAGACTGGCCGAAGCTCCCAGCGCCGGTAAGCCGGTGATATTATACGATGCCAACAGTAAAGGCTCCATGAATTACCTTAATCTTGCCAAAGAAATCCTCCAGAAAAACGACCTGACGAAGATTAAGAATGAAGAAAGAATTTTAGAGCTTTGAGCAGTGAGCTGCGAGTTGCGAGTAAATACCCCACAGTATGAGGAATTTCAAACAATTACTGATCTGGCAAAAAGGCTTCCAGATCGCAGTAAAGTCATTTAAATTGGTTTCCGCTTTCCCAAAAGAGGAAAAATATGGCATATCATCACAAATAACAAATGCAGCAGTTTCCATACCTTCAAATATAGCTGAAGGCAGCAGCCGGAGCAGCATGAAAGATTATAACAGATTCCTTGAAATTTCGCTTGGTTCATCCTTCGAACTGGAAACCCAACTATTAATTGCGGAAGCCGTTAACTTTGGCGTAAAGGAGAAAAGAGATGAATTATTGAAAGATGTTGATGAAGAACAAAAAATGCTTATGAGTTTTATGAGCAAGCTCAAAGTATAGTACACCTGCTCGCAACTCGAAACTCTCAACTCTCGGCTTTTAACATGTCGACACCCAAACAAAATAAAGAACTCCTCGGCAAGGGTATCCGTTCCCTCTTGCAGAGCATTGATGCCGATCTGAAAACAAATACCGGCCAGCTGAAGCAAACCGTGGTGGAAAATGCCACTGGTATCAACCGCATTCTGCTGGATCAGGTGGAACCCAATCCCAAACAACCCCGCCGGGATTTTGATGAGAGCACAATGAAAGAACTGGCCGAGTCCATCAAACTGCATGACATCATCCAGCCCATTACTGTTTCCAGACTTCCTTCGGGCAAATACCGCCTTATATCAGGCGAAAGAAGATTAAGGGCTGCCAGGCTGGCCGGTATTAAAGACATTCCTGCCTATATCAGGCATGCCAATGATGCGCAACTGCTGGAACTGGCGCTGCTGGAAAACCTGCAGCGGGAAGACCTGAACGCCATGGAAGTGTCGCTGAGTTATAAAAGAATGATGGAAGAACTTGATTACACACAGGAACAGGTGGCCGAACGGATGGGAAAAGACAGGAGTACTGTCGCCAATTTCATCCGGTTATTAAAACTTCCTCCGGATATTCAGCTGGCTGTAAGAAGCGGTGAACTGAGCATGGGTCATGCAAGGGCATTGATCAATGTGGATACTATTGACAAACAACTTTTCATTTATAAGGAGATAAAAGAAAAAGGATTGTCCGTACGGCAGACAGAAGCGCTGGTACGCAATATGTACAGGGAATCCGGCGCTGTTAAAAAATCTTCAAAAAGCCATCTGCCGCCCGCTTTTCAGCGGATAGAGGATAAATTAGCATCGCATTTCAGTACCCGTGTAAAACTGCGGCACAGCCGCAATGGCAGCGGACAGATCATTATCGAATATTATTCGGCAGAAGAGCTCAACAAAGTCCTCGGGCAGATGAATGCGCAACTTGACTAAATCCCCAGGTGTACCACACAAAAAAAATATTACTGCTGCTGTTGATGACAGCTTCCTTTTCTTTTTCATTTGCCCAGGAAAAAGAAAAGAAGAAACCCAAAAAAGACTCTGCAGCAGCCATGACAGCAAAGAAGCCGGGCAACCGGTACGACTCAGCCATGGCAGCCCATAGTCCCAAAAAAGCTGCACTTCGTTCTGCCATATTGCCGGGATGGGGGCAGATCTACAATAAAAAATACTGGAAGCTACCCATTGTGTACGGCGCTTTGGGAACCAGCGGCGGCATCTTCTTTTACAACCTGAAGCAATACAGGGACACCCGGTTTGCCTACCGGGTAAAATACAATATGCGGGTGAACCGTACTGACTCGGCCCTCTACAGCCAGATCAGGGATAACCTGAAACCCATAGATGAAGAAGCCCTGCGTTTTTACCGCAACCAGTTCAGGCGTGACATTGATTACTCTGCCCTCTTTATTATTTTGCTCTGGGGGTTGAATGTGGTGGACGCCGCCGTGGATGCCCACCTGAAAAGTTTTGATGTAAGCCCCGACCTCAGTCTCCGGATCCGCCCCGGCTACAGCGAACTGGCCCGCACCAATGGCATCAGCATCGTTCTTACAATTGGTAAGTAAAATCCGTACCAGCACGGGTATCAGCCGGAAACTTTAATAGTTACATTTGCTTTAACAGAGTTTTATTACTCAGTGATCAGTGTTGAGCAAAGGACAACCTGAAACCTTAAACCTTAAACATTAAACATGAAACTTATACTCATAGGTTACGGCAAGATGGGTAAAGCCATCGAAGAAATAGCGCTGCAGCGGGGGCATACCATTGTGCTGACCATTGACCAGCCCAACCTGCATGAGTTTACCAAAGGGAATCTCGCCAAAGCAGATGCCGCCATTGAATTTACCGGGCCGAATAGCGCTTATGAGAATGTAGAAGCCTGTATTGAGTGGGGTGTACCCGTGGTGTCCGGCTCCACCGGCTGGACAGAAAGATTAGAGGACCTGAAAAAGAAATGTGCGGACAGTAACAGCGCTTTTGTGTATTCCAGCAACTACAGCATCGGTGTCAATATATTTTTCGAGCTGAATAAAAAACTGGCTTCACTGATGGCATCGCATAGCGAATATGAAGTGCTGCTTGAAGAAACCCATCACACCCAGAAAAAAGATGCGCCCAGCGGTACGGCCATCAGCCTGGCGGAACAGGTACTCCGATTCATCAAAAGAAAAAAACGCTGGGTGAATGAACTCAGCGACCACCCCGAAGACCTGGAGATCATCAGCCAGCGGGTGGACCCCGCCCCGGGCACACATAGCGTAAAGTATTCTTCAGCGATAGATAATATTGAGATCATCCACACTGCACACAACCGCAGGGGATTTGCGGGTGGCGCTGTGCTGGCAGCAGAATTTATAAAAGACAGAAAAGGGTTTTTTACCATGAAAGAAGTCCTGAACCTGTGAACCGGAATGCATGAAAGGCCATTGTTCCATAATTGCAACACTCCTTCTCCTGTTCGGGACCGATACGGCATCCAGTCAGTCCAATACCGATAGCCTGCGAAATATCATCCAATCCGACCGGCCTTATGAACAGCGGATTGATGCTTCCATCCAGTTGGTGCAAAGCTACCAGACCAGGCATTTTGATTCTGCAATTATTGAAGGCGACAGGGCCCTGAGGCTGGCAAGAAGAAATACCGATTCCATCAGCATAGCAGAACTGAAGCACCGCATCGGCGTAGCTACCTATTTCAGCGGCAAATACGATGTGGCCGCCAATAATTTCTATGAAGCCATCGCCATTTTGGAGAAAGATAAAAGCAACCGGAAAAAACTGGCGCCGGTATATAATGATCTTGCCAAACTCTACCGTAAAACGAGGGATCTTGACAGGGCGCTGGAAAACTACAGCAAGGCCAGCGCTATCTATCATGCGCTGAAGGATACCTCCGGCATCGCTATGGTATTAAATGAGTCGGGAGTCGTTTATGAGTACAAGTATGATTACAAAGAAGCAGTGAACCGCTATACCCTATCCATGCACCTGGCCGAAAAAGCCGGCGATTCAATTTCCGTTTCATATTCGCTCAGCAATATCGCCGGGGTATATGTGATCGAAAAAAAATATGGTCTCGCCGAACAGAACCTGCTGCGCTGCCTCCGCATCCGGGAGTTACTGAAAGACAGTTTTGCCATCGCCCTTGTGTATTCTGATCTTGGCGCCGCTATGAATGCCAAGGGGGATTATAAGAAGGCCATTGATTACCTCACCATGAGCAACCGGATGGCGGAAAAACTCAGGTATCCCGAACTTCAATCAAATAATTACAACGAGCTGTCGGCCGTTTCCCAAAAACAGGGCGACTTCCAGAAAGCCTTTGAATATTTCAACAAACGGACAGCCTTGCGGGACAGTCTTTTCACCCTGGAGAAAACAAAAGAGATCCAAAAACTCAATTCACAATACGAAACAGCCCGAAAAGAACAGCAGATACAATCGCAGCAAAACAGGATACGGTTGCAGAACTACCTGTTTATCGGCATTGGCGGTTTGATGTTGCTGGCCGGACTGCTGGCTTATTCCCAGTATAAACGTTACCGGCTCAAAAAAGAAAGCCAGTTGCAGGCGGAGATACTGAAGCAACAGGAAATGAAAGCCCGGGCCATCCTCGAAGCTGAAGAAAACGAACGGCAGCGCATCGCCAAAGACCTGCATGATGGCGTGGGACAAATGATGAGCGCCGCCAAAATGAATTTATCGGCTATTGAGTCGGAAATAAAATTCACCGATGAATCGCAGAAAAAAGGGTTTGAAAAAATCATCGGCCTGGTGGATGAAAGCTGCAAAGAGGTGAGAACCGTCTCCCACATCATGATGCCGAATGCCCTGCTGAAGAACAACCTCTCCGCTGCCATCCATGATTTTATAAACAAACTCAGCAATAAATCGCTGCGGGTGCATGTCTATACCGAAGGGCTTGATGAGAAAATAGATTCCAATGTGGAAACGGTGCTCTACCGTGTGATACAGGAATGTGTGCACAATGCCATCAAACATGCCGGGGCCTCCACCCTCGATATTTCTTTAATACGGGACAAGGAAGGCATCAGCGGCACTATTGAAGACAACGGCAAAGGTTTTGACCCCGCTGACAAGGACAATTTTGAAGGCATCGGCCTCAAAAACATTACTACCCGTATCGAATACCTGAAAGGCACCGTGGATTTCGACTCCGCCCCCGGCCGGGGGACGGTGATTGCATTGCATGTTCCGGCCTAAAATACAGCCCCCCTAAATCCCCCGCAAGGGGGGACTTGGATTCCCCACAGGATAGTGTTTGCTTAAAGTATAGCTCCGATCCCTTCAGATTGAATTGTCAATTCTGGTTACGCAATTCATTATAATGGGAGTAATTCTTTACTCGGAGTCTGAATTCCCCCTTGGGGGATTTAGGGGGTGGGTCTCCCCAAGCCCCTCCAAAGGAGGGGTTTCAGACTCCGATACCCGAAAAGTCTCTCCAAACTCAAACGACACGGGACTACCGACTATCGACTCCCGACTCTCTTTAACAATTCCCCAACTGCAATCCCCCCAACCCCGGCATCCATCTTAACGTCAACATTTCCGTGATAAAGACGACCAAAAAACCAATTTTATGTATTTTACCAACTGCAACGAAGCAACAGCTATCAGTAAACCGGCTACCAAAATGAAAAGCGGAAAAATCACCCTCGGCATCGTAGATGACCACCAGATTGTAATTGACGGCCTCACTTCTTTACTGAAAGGCCACGAAAAATTCAATTTCGCTTTTGCTACTACCGACTCCGGTGAAGTGGTAGATAAGATAAAAGAAAGGCCGGTGGACATATT
>JBQTHS010000100.1:0-25630 GCA_052389635.1 Bacteroidota bacterium
GCAGTCTGTTTCCACCAAAGAATGGATGACAAAAAATATTTTTGATTAACGAGCCAAGGATTACAGCAGCCCCTAACGGAACTTGGTATATAAAACGGAACAGGAAATGGAAAAAGTGCTGGGCAAACTCAGCGAGAACTCATTCATCCTCCAGCAGCAGGAGGAACTGGAAAGTTTCCGGGAAAAAGTAAAAACATTATCTGTACAATTCCGGTGAGCCGGGACTTTATCCGGGAACCACATAGACACATAGTTGATCTGCTATGTGAAGCCTATGTGTCCTATCTTCTATGTGGTTCAAAAAACTTATGAAATGACGACAGTGCCAGTAAAGAAAAGAGTTGACTGTTCTCCCAGCTCACCCTGCGACCTCTGCTTGAAACCCTTACTTTCCCCTGTACTTGCTGAACGGATAATACGTAGCAGCAAAACCCGCCTGGTGGCATAGCCCGTAGTATAAAAAGTCAAGCAGGTATTGCTTGAAGGGTTTCTTGCCCTCCCCTATCTTGATGACAATCGCTGTGCCCCAGGAGGCTTTATTGATAAAATTGTTCAGGTGGTACTGGTCGGTGAACATGATGAGCGCCGAGGTGGAGAGGAAATATTTCGGCCCGGCTTCGGGGTCGTTGTTCCTGTATTTGTTCTTCCAGCTGATGGAGGGATTGAACCACTGTGCATTGGCATTGGGAAACTGCCGTTTGAACTCTTTCCAGTGAAAATGCAGCGTTTCATTAAAACCCTTTGATGCCCCGGCCAGGAATATCAGGCCCCCTGTCCACAGGTGGTTGCTGGTTATTTTCCATTTGCCGGGGTTTACCAGCACATCTTTTTTCTTTTTCTCCGGCATGGGGGCCGTGGCCAAAGAGAACCCGGTGCTCACGGGTGGGGTGGCATCCGTAACGGATTGGGCGTTGCTGCTGCTGATCAGCAGTACAAAAATGCTCAGGATTATCAGTTTCATACGGAGAGTTGTTTGTAAACAGTTGGCGGCTGTTCACAGGAGAAGGGATTGGCTCTCGTACTAAGTATCCAGACTAACAATACTTAGTATTCAGACAAGTGGTTTACATGAAGATCGTTGGAAGAGGCTTTCAGCGAAGATTGGAGTAGAATATTACTCTTAGTACCGGACTGCTAAACTACTCAGCCGGTTTTAATAATGCAAGTGAATAAACAGAAATATCAGCAGAATCGTAGATATACGAATAAAGAAGTTTAAAGAAATGCTTTTAACTGGTTTACATCCATTTTCAGATCTTCACGGATTATTTTTCTTAAGAGTCCTTTTGGAAGCGGATCATTTTTATGAACTGGAATAGTTGTAATACGTCCATCAGGATGTTTCAGGCGATGATGCGACCCGTTTACACGAACCAGGATGAAACCCAATTTTTCAAGCACTTTGATAAAATCTTTTCCACTGATTACAGGAAGATGTTCACTCATGCAGTGGCATTTATGATAAGTTCCATTTCACGGACGCCGATAAACTGATTGGATACAGGTTGCTCCTGTTCAGCAATGCACATTTCAGCCACCTCTTTCAGGTTAGCCAACGCCTCATCTATATTCTTGCCATAGGAATGGCATCCTTTATATAGCGGACAGGACACAATGAAAACACCATCTTCATCCACTTCAACCAATACCGGTAAATGATATTTTTTCATACCTGCAAATTACAATTTTTATTTCAGTCTTCTTCAAAACAAAAAGCCCCTCCAGAATGGAAGGGGCAGCATAAGCAATTGGCCTGGCCGATGGTTGTTCTTATTGTTTGATAAAGCGGAATACAGTTTTGGCTCCGTCCTGCACCGCTGAAATATGATATATACCTGCAGGCAGTGCATGGGCCGGTAAATGAATATGTTGGTTGCTGCCTTCAGTTACCGTCACCCTCCTGCTTATTACAATCCTGCCCGTCATATCATGCACAGCCAGATCAGCCACACCGGTTTTGGCAGCACTGAGGGTGATGACGGCGTTGTCACTGACCGGATTGGGCGATATAGATGTTATCAGCAACCCCTTATCGTCGTTGATGATGGCGACCGTATTGGAGTATCTCGTACCACTTGTACCACGGTTTACCCTGATCCTGTAAAGTATTGTTCCCTTTTCAAGAACAGCATCCGTAAAGTTGTAGGTCATCTGCCCCGTAACTGGATCCTGCACAGCAATGGTTTCAAAAGCCATCCCATTTACTGAACGCTGCACTTCAAAATTCATGACATTATCGGTACTGAAAACATTCCAGCTGATGATGCCGCTACTGCCGTTCTTTTGTGCATTCGCGGTAATAAAGTAATCCAGCGGAAGGGCATACCCGCCGGCCTTGCCCAAAGCATAAGGTATGGTACCGCTATTTATGGTCAGGGCTGTGGTAGAAGTAATGGTATAAGGATCAGTTCCAACAGCAGGGATATTATTGTTTCCGGGTATGATGCTCCATGCCGCACCTGAATACATAAGTATCTCCATGTTATTCGTGGGGAGTACGCTTGGGTTGGCATCAGTTGCTGCATATTGAAAAGTAACCGTTACACCGGGGGTGACGGCAGAAGCAAAAATATTCCAGGTACGGTTAATACCGGCGGCAGGGAAGGCAATAGCAGGAACAATTCCTGTTTCCACTCTTGCAGAGTAGTTTTCATTATTACCATTGGTAATTACCAATGGATTATAACTTGTGTTGCCAATAGGGAATGTTTTGCCGCCCGCCCCAACACTGTTCAGGGTAACGACACCAACTCCATTGGTTCTTATATAAGCATTGGTGCCGCCACCCGAGATAGTGCCGGTTACTGTAAGGTCATTGGTACCCAATTCTACAAAGGTGTTGGTAGCGATAAGAGAAATATTGCCCGTAATCGTTTTATCCGAAATAAGTGTTGCCGTAGTTCCGCTCACCGATCCGATCTCGAGCCCCCCGGTGGTTGGAACAGTCAATGACCCGGTCCCGCCTATTTCAGCAGTAGCGCCATTGATTATGAATTTAGCAGATGCTGCGCTTACATTTGCTGTGATATTATCAGTACCCCTGATGCCATTTCTGAAAATTTTGTTACCTGAATTTTGCCAGGTAATCCCCCCTGTTCCATTCGCTTCGAAAATTCCGTTAAACGTCGTTGGGTTATTTGCTCCAACAAGTAGCGCAGAGGTGTTACTGGTTACTTTAAAAATTGGAATAGTAACGGCATCAGCATTGGGAAAATAAGTAACATTATCAGAACTAAATCCTCCGTTGAGGGCGTATTCCAGTATGGACTGATCCTGGTAAACAAAATTATTTGAATTGACACCAGTACCTGCACCAGTAAGACCCGAGGCAGAAACCCGAAGTATGCCCCCTGTGGTAACAACAATTGTCGGAGATGCTCCGCTATAAGAAGGAGGATTTGATGCAAATGAAAGTATAAAAATACCGCCACTGGAAATATAGATATCACCACCAATCTCATCAACAACATTTAAGATACCATTTGTAAAATCAAGAACGCCTCCATTCTCGATATTTACCTGACCTACACCAAGGAAAGCTGAGAAGGTAACGGTATGACCATTTCTTATTGTTATATCCAATGCTTCGAATGTGGGTATCAACGTTGCTGGTGACCAAACAATATTATCAGGGGAGGATTCCCATGTGGAAAGGCTTGTCCAATCTCCCGAAGCGATTGTACGGTAGCTATCTGTACTCTGCGGAGTAAAAGAGGCCGTAAATGAAAGATCATCCACGCCAAGTCCGTCATCGGCACCAGTCGCATTCAAATCTGTCCAGCGTATAAAAAAATTCGCCCCGTTTGCAATGCTTATTCCTATAATTGTTGCATTAATTGTCGTTCGATTAGCTGCCAAATTGCCGTCTAAAGCACCCGTTGGGCCTGTTGTAACCGGTGCAGTAAAATCAAGCCCGTCAAAGCTAACCCATATACCAGTGCTAAGGCTTGTTGCATTTGCGCTGTATTCAAAGTCAATTCTGTCGGTACGGCCTGTAGCCCCCAGGCGCCATTGCTCCCCCGTAAAACTTACTGCCAGTGATGTTATAGTAGAGCCGGTATTATTTGTAAAGTAAAAACCAATTGTTGGATTCAGTGCGCCTGACTGTAACCCACCCAAAGTTCTGTCTGCAGCCGCAGCCGTTCCGAAATTATAGGTATCTCCAGTTGTTAAAGAACCCGTGCCGGCAGTTATCGTGTTATCAGCACTGGCTCCTGATTCAAAAAAATACCAACCATTCAATGTAGCGTTTACAAGGTTTAGATCACCACCGGCCACTGTCGAGTTTCCTGTTCCAAGGTTATCAAAATTCTGAGAATATGCTGCCCCAACGAGTAAGTACTGGCTCCGGGTTATGAAGGAAAGACCGATAAATAAAGCAACCAGTAAAAACCTTTTCATCCGCAACAATTTTAGTTTGGCAGGGGGGGGATTATTTGAAAAGGTCTTCGGGGGAACTTGGATAGGCCAAGTTAAGACTTCCCGGTTTACTAAAAGTTAACCCGCGGATAGTTTTTTGTGGTTTTTTTCCCCATGAACGGTATTACTTCTTCCGGAAGAAGAGCCGGACCGGCACGCCGGTAAGGTCAAAGTTTTCCCGCAGCTTGTTCTCCAGGTAGTTCTTATAAGGCTGCTTGATATCGTCGGGGAAATTGCAGAAGAAGGCGAACGAAGGCACGGCCGTAGGCAGTTGTGTCACAAACTTGATCCTGATAGGATGCCCCCGCACCACGGGCGGATGGTAACCTTCAATAGCCTTGAGCAGGGTATCGTTCAGCTGCGAAGTGGATACTTTACGCTGCCGGTTGGCATATACTTCCAGCGCCACCTCGATGGCTTTGAAGATGCGGGTCTTTTCTTTGGCCGATATAAAGAGGATGGGCACATCGGAAAAAGGGGCCAGTTTCTGTTTCAGGTCCTTTTCAAATTCCCGGGCGGTATTGGTTTCCTTATCTACCATGTCCCATTTGTTCACCAGCAGCACAATACCCTTTCCCTTGCGGGCGGCGAGGGAGAAGATATTGATGTCCTGCGCCGTCATGCCTTTCTCCGCATCTACCAGCAGCAGGCATACATCGGCCTCGTCCATAGCACGGATGGCCCGGATGACGGAATAGAACTCGAGGTCCTCATGCACTTTGGCCTTGCGGCGGATACCGGCGGTGTCAATCAGGATAAATTCTTTCTGGAAAAGATTGTAATGGGTGTGGATGCTGTCCCTTGTCGTTCCTGCAATATCGCTGACGATGGCCCGCTCCTGCCCGGTGAGTGAATTGAGCAGGGATGACTTGCCGGTGTTGGGCTGGCCGATGATGGCAAACTTCGGCAAGGACGCAATATTTTGCGTCTCTTCCGAAGCATCCTCCCGGATGATGGCCGTAATGGCGTCCAGCAATTCGCCGGTGCCGCTGCCGCTGGCGGAAGCAATAAAGAAAATATTATCAAAGCCGAGGCTGTAAAACTCCGCTGCTTCTAACAGGCGGTCGTTATTGTCCACTTTGTTGACGGTGAGAAAAACCGGTTTGGTGCTTTTGCGCAACAAGGCTGCCATGGAATCATCAAGGTCGGTTATGCCGGTGCTGGCATCCACCATGAAGATGATGGCATCGGCCTCCTCTACGGCTATCAGCACCTGCTTGGCTATCTCTATCTCAAACACATCATCGCTGCGGGGCACGAAGCCGCCGGTGTCAATGACGTTGAACAGTTTCCCGTTCCAGTCGGCCACACCATACTGGCGGTCACGGGTCACCCCGCTCACATCATCCACTATGGCTTTGCGCTGCTCCAGTAAGCGGTTGAAGAGTGTGCTTTTTCCCACGTTGGGTCTTCCTGCTATGGCGACGGTAAAACTCATAAGGCCCCCTCCGGCTCCCCGCAAGGGGGAGAGACCATCACACAGCCCCAATAGCTGAGGATGGTTTTAATGATTGAATATTTTTTCAAACTAATATAATTTATCTGATAAAAACCTCTTCGTAAGCCCCACCTTCGGAGGGGTTTGGGGAGGCTGTCAGTATCCGTATTCTTTCAGCTGCATCTCGTTCTCCCTCCACTTGGGCTTTACTTTTACGAACAGCTCCAAAAATACTTTCTGCCCGATGAAGGCCTCGATATCTTTTCTGGCTGCGGTCCCTATCTTTTTTATCATGGAGCCTTTCTCCCCGATCAGGATGGCTTTCTGTGTTTCACGGTGAACAATGATATCGGCCACAATCTTTACCAGTGTTTCTTTTTCCTGGTATTCCCTCACCAGCACTGCAGTATGGTAAGGGATTTCTTCCTGGGCCAGTTCATATATTTTTTCACGGATGAGTTCGCTTACAAAAAACCTTGTGTTCAGGTCGCTGATGTCATCGCCTTCAAAGAAAGGTTCGCCTTCGGGTATGAATTCAAGGATGGCGTTGACTAATTTCTTTTTATTGATGCCGGATGCAGCAGAAATAGTGACCAGCTTTTTGCAATAGGGTTTTGCTGAAAAAAAATTGGCTGCTTCTTTTATTTTTTCCTGGCTGGCAAGGTCAATCTTATTGATGGCCACGATGGCAGGCACTTTTAATTTCAGCGCTGCGAATATTTCATCCGCTTCCTGCCAGTTTTCTTTGATGTCAACCAGCAGCAGGGCGGCATCCGCATCTTCGAGTGCATTCTTCACCGCTTCCATCATCTTTTCATGGAGCTTGTATTTGGGTTCGATGATGCCGGGGGTGTCGGAAAAAACGACCTGGTAATCTTTTTCCGTGAGTATGCCCTTGATCCGGTGGCGGGTGGTCTGCACTTTGGGCGACACGATGGCCAGCTTCTCCCCCATGAGTGCATTGAGGAGGGTGCTCTTGCCCGCATTGGGCCTGCCGAAAATACTGACGAAGCCGGATTTCATGATCAGCCGCCTTAATTTTTAAATGGCTGCAAAGGTAAGCCAAAGCAGCGGCTGCTAAACCTTAAAATGGTTCTTATTCCCGCATCAGTGAATAAAAGTTACCACTGCATTTTGTGGTGTGCCGCTCACGGTAATCACCTGTGAGAGTACCAGTTGGGTTTCTGTCAATGCCACCAGCGAAAAATTATTGCTGCCCCCCGTAAAAAAGATAGCAGAAACCTGCAGCACCGTTTCACTGCTTTGCCAGCTCCAGGTAAAAGGATTGCTCTGCGGATCAGGCGCATTACATTTCGTGGCGCCTTCATCCACATTGCCAGTTCCGGCGGCGGCAAAGGTCATGGTATTGTCCTTCTGACATGTCTGCAAAAAAGCAGATACATCGCTTCCGCCTACGGTGGCAGCGCTGAACCGCCAGGTGCCCTGGGTAAGGAGCTGTGTTTTGGTTTTGGGTGGTGCTTCGTCTTTACTGCAGGATGCGATGAAGGCAACGGTTAAAAGAAGAATAGGTAGTTTTTTCATAAAATGGATTGCGATTTACGGTTGGTTGACAGAGCAAGGTAGTAAATAAAAAGCGCTGCTGCAAGGTTTGCCGGAGGCAACAGCACAAAATTGCGGGGCTGCAAGTCCGGCAGAGCCCAGCTGAATTAGTTTGGCTGATAAATGAGGTTGGGTTATCTTTGCGCTCCAACATCGCGAAGTAGAGCAGCGGTAGCTCGACGGGCTCATAACCCGTAGGTCGGGAGTTCGATCCTCCCCTTCGCAACAAAAGAAAATCCCCTGATTGTGATCGGGGGATTTTTCATGACTATACCCTGTGTAAAGAGAAACAGTATTTGCATTAAATGCTCTTACCATCCCTGGATACACTGCTGGAGCCGCTGGTCTTTACATCTCTTATCAGCCCTTTGCCGCGGTAGCGTATGGCGCTGGCGCCGCTGGCATTCACCGAAAGTTCTTTACTAACCGTCACTTTGATATCGCTGGCGCCGCTGGCCCTTGCATCGCAGGTTTCAGTAGCCAGGTCAAACCCTTTGAAACTGCTGGCGCCGCTGGCTTCGATGGAGAGTTGCGCTGCTGTTCCGTTCACCAGTATATCCGATGCGCCGCTCAGGTCAACGGTGAGCTTATTCACATCTAATTTTCCTTTCAGGTCGCTTGCGCCGGACTGGTCAATGCTCAAGTTCTCCGCTTTCAGTGTGCCGGAGATGAACACATCGCAGGCGCCGCTTACTTTCAGGCGGTCTATGTTTTTAAAAGAAATATAGGCTTTCAGTTTTCTGTTGCCGGTGTTTATGTTGATACCCCTGCTGTCGTAACCCACATGCAAAATGCCGGCTTTCACTTCTACGGTGATCCGCTCCCTGTACTTTTCTTCAGCGGCGCTTACCGCCACGGCTTCTGTATTGCTCTGGGTAAGATATACATCAAAGGCGCTGGAAACACTGATGCCATGAAAATCTTTGGCGTCCCTTACTACGGCATTAGGGTCGTTTACCTGCTGGGCAAACAGTACTGCCGTCACCATCATTGCAAAACCTGCAGCTAAAAATTTTTTCATCGTTATTCTTTTATTGGTGAATTTATATTTTTGAAACCACGCCACCGGTATTGGTCTTTATTTCCCGGATACCGGCATTGCCTTTGTACTTCACAATGCCCCCGGTACTGGCTTTCACCTGCAGTTCTTTATCAGCATTCACGGTTACTTTGGCGCCGGTGCTCACTTTCACATTGCAGTTGACAGTAGTCAGGTCATCGCCGGTGAACCTGCTGCCCGTGCTGGCATCGGTTTCTAATTTATCAGCTTTACCGGTGAGTGTGACCCTTGAACCGGTACTTTGGTCCACTGTCAGTGTACCGATATCCACTTTTCCGTTTATTTCTGCGCCGGTATTGGCTTTCATATCAAGGGAAGAGGCCTGCAGCACCCCGGTGATCTCCACATCAGCACCGGTGCCTGCATGCAGTTTGTCCAGTGATTTGTACGATACATAGGCCTTCAGGCTTTTAGTCTCATTCTTTTTATTGATGGCTCCTGTTTTACTCTCGTAGTGGATCTTTAAAATGCCGTTTTCCACTTTGGTAACGATGCGGTCACGGAATTCAGCAGCGGAGGCGCTTACGGCCACTTCTTCGGAGCTGCCATGGCTAAGTGTGAGTTCGATGCCGGTACCCACATCAATGCCATGAAAACTGCCAACGGTCCTTTTTTCGGCATTGGGGTCATTTACTGTTTTCTGGGCGATAAGGGCAAGGCCGGCTGATGCTGCAAACAAAAAAGAAAGAAATAACTTCTTCATAAACTATGATTTGGAGATAGTACGAAGGATGGCGTAGAAAAGTTACAATTTGCAGCAATATTTTTTCTCCTATTTTTGTGGTCAGCTCTTAGCCTTTGAATACAAAGGCTTTAGTTTTTCAGCGTTTCCCGGGGTGTTTGACCCTGAGTCTGACGAAGGCCACTTCGGCAAGCTCAGTGCTTCAATCTGAGATCATACCCGTAAAAACCTGGTCAGGGTAATGCCTGCGAAGGGAAGGAATGAAGTTGTCCTTTCTCCAACAGCGTTTCCCTCTTCTGTTAATTTTTAAAAATTAAAACAATGAAGAGGATTTGTATGTCCGGCTGTTTACTGTTCACAGCCATTTTTGCCGCTGCACAGCAGCCGGAAGCAAAAGACAGTTTTTACACTTTGTCGCCGGTGGAAGTGCGGGCCGTAAGGGCTGCAGATAATGCGCCGGTCACCAAGACTGATATTGGTAAGGCCGCTATCAGCAAAATGAACCTCGGGCAGGACATACCCTTCCTGCTGAATCAGACGCCGTCGGTGGTGATCAATTCCGACGCCGGTAATGGTGTTGGCTACACCGGCATCCGCATCCGCGGCACCGACGCCACGAGGATTAATGTAACCCTGAACGGCATACCTAAAAAAGATGCCGAAAGCCAGGGAACAATATTTGATGACCTGACGGATAATTCCTCCTCTGCCGGAAGCATCCAAATCCAAAGAGGCGTTGGCACATCTTCCAACGGCGCCGGTGCATTTGGCGCCAGCATCAACTTCAGCACCAACGAAGTGAATAAAGACGCTTACCTGGAGCTGAACAACAGCGCTGGTTCTTTTAATACCTGGAAGAATACTATCAGGGCCGGAACGGGGCTGCGGAAAAAGTTTACGGCTGACCTGCGCCTGTCCCGCATCAGCAGTGATGGTTTCATTGACAGGGCCAGCAGCGATCTCAAGTCCATTTATTTCAGCTCCGCCTATATTGGGGAAAAAACCTCCCTGCGTTTCAATCTTTTTTCAGGAAAAGAAAAAACCTACCAGGCATGGAACGGGGTATCAGAAGCTGATTTGAAAGCCGGCAATCGTACCATTAATTATGCAGGCACAGAAAGACCGGGGACGCCTTATGACAATGAAACGGATAATTACACCCAGACACATTACCAGCTTTTCTTCAACCGGCAACTGAACCAGCGGCTGATTTTTAATACAGCATTCTTCCTCACCACCGGTAAGGGATATTATGAGCAATACAAGGCAGATAAGGATTTTGCTGATTACGGGCTGCCCTATCCTGTAAACGGCAACGACACCATCTTCATTTCTGATTTTGTGCGGCAACTCTGGCTGGACAATGACTTTTACGGGAATATTTTTTCGCTCCAGTACAGGGACAAAAGAACACAGGCCACTCTCGGTGGTGGTTATACCCGTTACGACGGCAACCATTTTGGGAAAGTGATCCGGGCTTCCAGGGCATCCATTACTCCCCGCAAATGGTATGACCTGGACGCACTGAAAACAGATTTCAATATTTACCTGAAACAGCAAACACAGGTTGCCGGCTACTGGAGCCTGTTTTACGATTTGCAGTTCCGCCATGTGAAATACACTATTGAAGGCTTCAGGAACAATCCTTCACTGATAGTAAGGAGCCGTTATAATTTCTTCAACCCCAGGGCGGGTATTGTTTATAAAAAGAATTCATGGAAGGCATACCTGTCGTACAGCATTGCCAATAAAGAACCCAACCGGGATGATTTTGAGGCCGGGGCCGGCCAGCAACCCAAACCGGAACGGTTGCATGATACAGAACTGGGTATCGGGCAAACAAAAAACAACGGTAACTGGTCGGCTACTTTCTATCATATGAGCTATAAAGACCAATTAGTGCTGACAGGAAAAATAAATGATGTGGGAGCTTATACGAGGACCAATATTCCCAAAAGCTTCCGGGCCGGTGTTGAACTGCAGGGTGGAGTGAAGTTCAACCAGTGGTTTAATGCATCTGCCAGTCTTGCACTGAGCAGTAACAAGGTGAAAGACTTCACGGAATATATTGATGATTACGATACTGGTGGTCAAAAGGCCAGCACATTTTCTTCAACTGGTATCGCTTTTTCGCCGGCTGTGGTGGGCGGGGCCACATTCAATTTTCTTCCGGTAAAAAATATAGAATTGAGTTTGCTGAGCAAATATGTAAGCAATCAATATTTAGATAATACGCAGAATGAAAGCCGTGTGCTGGATGCTTTTTTTGTACAGGATATCAGGGCTATTTATACTCTCAAAAGGAAAAAGCTGAAGGAACTTAATATTATTGCGCAACTGAACAATGTGTTTGGAACAAAGTATGAGCCGAACGGCTATACTTTCAGTTATATCTACGGAGGTGAAACCAGCACGGAGAATTATTATTTTCCTATGGCGGGAAGGAATTTTATGATTGGGGTGAATGTGAGGCTGTAGGCAGTAGTAGTGAGGTGGGAGGTTGTATCAGGGAGTCAGGGGGGAGATAGGATAGCAGCAGGGATTAACTCCTGACTCCTGACTCCTGATTCCTGATTCCTGACTCCCGACTCCCGACTACAGGCTCTTCGCTGCGAACTTCTCCTGCCAGGCCAGCATACCGCCGGTTACATTTTTGGTATTCTTAAAGCCCATGGTATCCAGCAGCAGGCAGGCCTGCCCGCTGCGGTTGCCGCTGCGGCAGTGGATGATGATCTCTTCCTCCTTTAAATCTTCCAGTTCTTCCAATTGAAAGCTCTGAAATCTTCCGAGCGGAATGAGTGTTGCGCCGATATTGAACTCAGCATATTCATGCGGCTCCCGGCAGTCAATGAGGTTCAGTTTTTCGCCGGCATCCATCCGGGCCTTCAGTTCATCCACAGAAATGTTTTGCATAGTAAGTCAGTTTTAGTTATAACCATTATCATCATCGGGTTTGCGGGGCAGCTCATTGTCTTTGGCCTTTTTCAGGCTGTCCCTGGCCGGTTTATCCAGTTGGAGCCACAAATCCATGGTTTGCCCGCTGCGGATGCGGTTGAATCTTTTTTCATCATCAAACCGTTCGGGGTTTTGTTTATAAATATAAGCGCTGCAGGTGTCCTCCACATTGGCATCCGTTACAATGGCGCCGATAATGATCCCATTTTCTTCGAGGAACTCTTTTGCTTTGCAAAACGACAGGCCGGTAATATCCGGCACCACAAACTCCCGCTTTCCCACCCCGTCGCCCAATACCAGTGAAACTACACTGCCTTTGCGGATAGGGGTACCGGGGCTGATCTGTTCGCCATTGTACCATTGCTCCAGCACTGCATTCCTGGCGAAGTCGGGTTTGAAGGTGGTGTCGCCAATCTTCAGGTCCATATTTTTCAGCACCATTTCTGCATTGCGGAAACTGTAACCCACCAGGTTGGGCATTTCCATAATGGGCGGCACGGCCCGGCTCACAACAAGG
Source organism: Bacteroidota bacterium (assembly GCA_052389635.1). Taxonomy (GTDB): domain Bacteria; phylum Bacteroidota; class Bacteroidia; order Chitinophagales; family Chitinophagaceae; genus JJ008. Next base: position 12,632 of record JBQTHS010000100.1, read on the forward strand.
TAAACGGTACGGTTGGATTTTACCAGTTCGTCCGCATCAGGAATTTGTTTGATGACCACCATCGCTTTGGCCGTGTCCACATAGATGGAGTCCTGTATCTCCACGCCGAAACCTGCTTTCTTCAATATCTTCTTTGCTTCATCATATTTTTTTCCTGCCACTGAAGGAACGGTTGCCGCCCTGCCATGGCCGGTGAGGCATTTCAATGAAGAAAGAAAAATGAAAAAAATGGCAAAGGCCAGTACCAGCCCGGTCAATATGTTGACCCAGAGGGGACGATGTGTGATCAGTTTAAGCACAGTATTGAATTTGAATCGCTAATTTAAATTAACCAATCCCTATAACACCTCTTCCACCAGTTTGGTATAAAACTCCTGCAGGCTCCAGCCCATGGCCTTCACCTGCTGGGGCACAATGCTGGCCTCACTCTGCCCCGGAATGGTATTCACTTCCAGCATATAAGGCCTCCCCTCTTTTTCATTATAAATGAAATCAATCCGCACCACCCCCCTGCAGTTGAACACTTCATAGACCTTCCGGGCGGCTTCCCTCACTTTATCGGCGATCACTTCGTCCACCACGGCCGGGGTCGTCTCGGTTGACTTGCCCTGGTATTTGGCTTCAAAATCAAAGAAAGATTTCCCGCTGTGTGCCTTTACTTCGGTGAGCGGCAGTACAATGATATTTCCTTTTGATTTAAAAACACCCACAGTAAATTCCCTGCCTGCCACCATCTCCTCCACGAGTACCTGGTTGTCTTCCTTAAACGCTTTTTCAATTGCTGCACCAAATTCATCCGTAAAGGCATCCACTTTCGACATACCAATGCTGGACCCCCCGTTGTTGGGTTTAACAAAAACCGGGAATTTCAACCCTGCGGCAGCCTCATCAGGGCTTGTAAAATTGTTTTTTATCAGCACCACTGATTTGGCCACGGCGATCCCGGCCATTCCCGCCACCGCTGTTGCATATCGTTTATTGAATGTGATAGCAGACGAGGATGCATCGCAACCCGTATAGGGGATCTTCACTGTGTCAAAATAACCCTGCAGTTTCCCGTCTTCGCCGGGTGTGCCGTGCATGCCTATGAATACCGCATCAAACTTTATTTTTTCACCGCCAACAGTCAGGGAAAAATCGTTTTTATCAATGGCCGTGCTGCTGCCATCAGGAAGTTTATACAACCAGCCTGAGGGGCTTATGTCAACGAGGTAAATATTGAACCGGTTACGGTCAAGATTATTGTCAATAGTTACTGCACTTTTATAGGATATTACCGCTTCGCCTGAAAAACCGCCGGTCACCAGCGCAATGTTCTTCTTCATTATGGGTTGTGTAGTAGTTTTGCTTCCCGTATGGACGGGATAATGTATGCAAATATTGCAGAAATATTTAAGATGCCCAACCGGGGCGAACTGAATCAGTTAGCATTAACAAAAAATATGAGAAATGTACGGGTGCTTTCAGAAATTTTCACATACACCAAATGAATGTAGGCCCCGTTTACGGGGTTGGGGGCATCAGTCTTCGCTAATTTATCCACCGTAGTTTTAACGGAGGCGGAAGCTTCGGGGAACAACCAGCCTTCGCTAAGGCTATGGCTGGTGAAATAAGAAAGGTGAAGGCCGTTTCTCCTTCACCTTTTTACGACGGGACATATCACCCGCCACTCCTTGAGCAGCTTTCGCTGCCGTATATTGAGATATAACACTAAGTTATAAAATCAAACCGGGGATTTCCAAATGAATAAGGCGGAATTTATGCACACTGACGAAAATCAGAGATGCATCCTGCCTTTCTTGGCCATCAGGTCATCTACAGTTTCCCTGTACATTTCATCGGGTACACAGCAGTCAACCGGGCACACGGCAGCGCATTGGGGTTCTTCGTGGAAACCCTGGCACTCGGTGCATTTGTTGGGGGTAATATAGTACACATCGGTAGCCAGCGGAGCATTTTTCTGATCGGCATCCACCACGGAGCCGTCCATCAGGGTGAAGGAACCTTTTACAGTAGTGCCGTCGGCAATGGCCCATTCCACGCCGCCTTCATAGATAGCATTGTTCGGGCATTCGGGTTCGCAGGCGCCGCAGTTGATACATTCTTCGGTGATCTTAATAGCCATAGAAAATTATTTAACAGGTTGACAGTTACTTTTGCAACAAATATAAATTACAGGAATGAATTTACAACACCGGATTGACTTATTGGTTCGTCTCGGAGAATATATTTCCGCCAATGGCAAAGCATGGCAGCAGGCCAAAGAAAAGGCGGGGCAGGAAAACGGCTGGTTCATTCCGGAGTTTGTGGAACTGGCCACGAAGAATATTACACGGTCATTCTTACAAAAAGATATATTGGAGAGATGGGTGGCAGACTATGGCATTCAAAGCATCTTTGGTCAGGCTCAGTATGACAGAACTAAAACGATTGGCATCGTTATGGCAGGCAATATACCGGCAGTGGGTTTTCATGACTGGCTCTGTGTATTCATCAGCGGCCACCGGGCTGTTATCAAACCCTCTTCAAGGGACCAGGCACTTATTAAACATCTTATTGAAAAGATAGCTGAATGGTCTGCAGCAGCCGGGGGCCTGAGCTCATTTGCCGAAATGCTGAAAGGCTGCGATGCCTATATCGCTACCGGCAGCAATAACTCGTCCCGCTATTTTGAATATTACTTTGGAAAATACCCGCATATCATCCGCCCGAACAGAACGTCGGTGGCTTTACTGAAAGGAAATGAACAACCCCGCAAACTGGGAAAGTTAGCTGACGATGTATATCAGTATTTCGGGCTTGGCTGCCGCAATGTGACCAAGATATATGTACCGGAAGGTTATGATTTTGTTCCCCTGCTGGAAGCTTTTAAAAAATACAATTACCTGGCTGACCATCATAAATACAAAAACAATTATGATTATAACCTGGCCATACTCCTGCTGAATAAAAAGTATTACATGACCAATGGTTCCATCCTGCTGGTGGAAGAACCGGGCCTTTTCTCACCGATCAGCCAGCTGAATTACGAATTTTATACGGACAGGGATTCTCTTGATGCCAGGCTAAAAAGTGAACCAGACCTCCAGTGCATAACTGGTAACGGGCACCTGCCCTTTGGCTCCGCACAATGCCCGGGCATAGGAGATTATGCCGACGGTATGGATACAATGGCCTTTTTATCGGCGCTTTAAGAACCCCCTTTGCGATGACGGGCCTTAAATCAGGGATACCGGGTATGAAAATTCCTTATAATCACATTAATTTTACAACTGAACTGAAGTACGAAGCTCTTAGTAAAGATTTGTTAAACTGAACCGGCGGAACCCGATGCCCCGCTGACAGTTTGTTACTTTGTACAGCAGGGCATAAAATTTGAAAAAAGCTTTTATACAAGCCTGAATTTTAAAGAATATAAACTATGAAACTGAAACAGATTTTACTCATCATCGGAGTAAGTGCGGTATCTGCTATTGGCAGTGTGATGATCTACACCAAAGTGAACCCTCCCAAACAGGCTCTTGCACAGTCGGATGAGGGCAAAGTACCTGTCAACTATGTAGGATTTTTTGATACTGTAACAGGGGCCGGGGAGCCGGTTGATTTCACTAAAGCCTCAAGCGCTGCCGTACCTGCCGTAGTGCATATTAAGACAAAGATCCCCGCTAAAAAAGTAAGCAACCAGCTTCCCCGCAATAACCGGAACAGCATGGAAGACTGGTTTGACCAGTTTTTCAACTTTGGTCCGCAGATGCAGCCGGAACAAAGAGCTTCGGGAAGCGGCGTCATTATCAGCGAGGATGGTTATATCATCACCAATAACCATGTGATCTCCGACGGGGGCGATGGTGTGGCCGATGAAATAAATGTAACACTCAGTACTAAGAAAACATACAAGGCAAGGGTGATTGGCAAAGACCCGAGCAGCGATCTTGCTGTGCTGAAAATTGACGGCAACAACCTGCCCTTCCTGCTCTATGGCAATTCTGATAATGTAAAGTTAGGCCAGTGGGTGCTGGCTATTGGCTACCCGCTCACCCTGGAAACAACAGTAACGGCAGGTATCGTAAGCGCCAAGGGAAGAAGCATCGGCATCAACAGCCGCCAGAGTAATACACCGATTGAATCGTTTATACAAACGGATGCTGCTGTCAACCAGGGCAACAGCGGCGGCGCTTTGATCAATACTGATGGCCAGTTAGTGGGTATCAACTCTGCTATCTATGCCCCAACCGGCACTTATGCGGGCTATTCATTTGCCATCCCGGTTAATATTGTAAAGAAAATTGTGAACGACCTGATCCAGTACGGTGATGTGAAGAGAGGCTTTATCGGCATCAGCTATCCTTCCAACGAAAATGAGAACGAAAGACTGGTCAAACAGGCGGGTGTGGCCGACGGCCAGGGTGTGTATGTGCTGGCAGTCCCCTCTGATGGCGCAGCTTCCTTATCAGGTCTTAAAAAAGGAGATATTATTACCAAAGTAAACGGCTATGCCGTTGCTTCCGGGTTGGAAATGAGTGCACAGGTGGCCAGTTTCAAACCCGGTGATAAACTTCCCATCACTTATGTACGGAATAATAAGGAATATACGGCCTCCATCACATTGAAGGAGTCTGCCGGCAAAGTGGATGAACTGGCCGTGAACACCATCAATGAAACGCTGGGCGCCGACCTGGAAAACCTCGATAAGAGAAAAGCTACACAATACGGCATCGAAGGCGGCGTGCTGGTAAAGAAGATAAAAACCGGCGGCGCTTTCAGCAAAACAAGGATGCAGGAAGGGTTTGTAATTACCAGTGTAAATGATGCCGATATCAGCAACCTCGATGAACTCACTAAGGCCTTGCAGGGTTCAAGAGGCGGAAGCATCTACTTCGAGGGTATTTATCCCGAAGCGCCGGGGGCTGTGTACAGGTACCCGCTGATATTAGAAGAAGACTAACTTCTGATCAAACTGATTTAAATGATTAAGGCCGCTTCAAACAGAAGCGGCCTTAATTATTGTATGTGTCAGACGCTCCGCCTGCCGGCGAAAGTCAGACACACCCCTACTTCTCATACACCAAATACTCCCATGCCTGCACTTCAAATGCCTTTTCATTGGTAAAATCATTGGCGGCGCCGGAGAAAATATTCTTATAGACCCCATTTATTTTTTCATCTATGATCTCAAAATGCAGGTCCTTTTGCGCTGAAAGGTTCAGCACCACCAGCACTTCCCGGTTGTCTTTTTTCCGCAGGAAGACAAAAACATTTTTCGGATCGGTTGTTTTAATGCGGAAGGTTTGCACCGAAGGGTCGCCGCTGCGGAGGGCCGGGTTATTTGTTTTCAGGTGCAGCAGGGATTTATAAAAATCATGCAGGGCATTGGTACCGGTCCATGCGATAGTGTCCTTGTCAAAGAATTTTATTCTTTTCCTGTTCGGCAGTTCCTGCCCGGAATATAAAAGTGGTAGCCCGTTCCAGGTGCAACTGAACACCGCCAGGGCCTTTGCCATATCGCCATACTTTTCATACTCAGTGCCGTTCCAGCTGTTCTCATCATGATTGGTGGTGAACCAGGCCCGCATGCTGCTGTCGCCGAGGTCGTCATATCTTTTCAAAACAGTGAGCAGTGAATCAATGGCTAACTTATCCTGGTAAAAATCTTTTGCTTTGTGCATCCATGTCCAGGTATAGCTGGCATCAAATGCCTCGCCGTACTCTGGTTTTTCCAGTTCATCAAATTCGCCCAGCCAGAACAAAGGTTTATAACCATCCAGCATTTCCCTTGCTTCTTTCCAAAAATCCAGCTCCACCCAAAAAGCAAGGTCACAGCGGAAGCCGTCAATATCACATTCGCTGACCCAAAACTGCATGGCATCAATCATAGCGTTGCGCAACTTCGGTTTGCTGAAGTCCAGTTCGATGATATCGTCCATGCCCGAAGCGACTTTAAAATCACCGGTAACTGAATCTCTCCGGTAATATTCCGGGTGTTCTTTTGTCCAGACATGATCCCATCCGGTATGATTGGCCACCCAGTCAATGATGACCTTCATCCCCATTTGATGCGCCTGTTTGACCAGGTCTTTAAAATCATCCAGCGTTCCGAACTCGGCGTTTACTGCCGAATAATCTGAGCAGGCATAGTAACTGCCCAGTGTGCCTTTTTTATTTTTTTGTGCGATAGGTGTGATGGGCATGAACCAGAGTGTCTGCACTCCCATCTCTTTCAGCCGGGGCAGTTCCTGCATGAAAACATTGAAAGTGCCCGCAACAGTGTATTGCCGCAGATTCACTTCATAAATATTGGTGTGGTGTGCCCACTCCACAGGTTTGAACCGTTTCATCATAGTAGTTGTAGTTTTTTGAGTAGCATTTTCATCTTTCTTTTTCATCAGTTTGCAGGAGGTGATGACAAATAAAAAAGAAATGGCAAGCAACCCGTAACGCATAGTTTGAACTTTGAGGGAAGATAAGAAGAAGTCATAAGTCCGGGGGCAGAGGTCTGAAAGACTCCTATTTCAGTAATCATACAACTGAAACGACTCCAGACTATTGACTCAGGACTCCCGACTCCTGACTACCTTTGCATCCATGAAGAATTTCGATGTCCCCATTATCTACCGCAGCCCGCTGATAACAGCCATCAAGAAGAAGCGGAAGGAAGAGGACAAGATGAAAAAAGACTTTTCCCCTACCCTGCTGGACTTTGGTCCGCTGCAGATCTGGCTGGCCCGCCACTTTGGATTTTGCTACGGTGTGGAGAATGCCATCGAAATTGCTTTCCGTACCGTGGAAGAAAATCCCGGCAAGCGGATTTTTTTGCTGAGCGAAATGATACATAACCCGCAGGTAAATGCCGACCTGCTGGCGCATGGCATCGAATTTTTACAGGACACTTACGGCAAACAGCTCATTGCTTTTGAAACACTGACGCCTGATGATATAGTGATGATCCCCGCCTTCGGTACCACATTGGAGATTGAAAAGATGTTGCTTGATATGGGCATCCACACGGAGAAATACAATACCACCTGCCCTTTTGTGGAAAAGGTTTGGAACAGAAGTGAAGTGATTGCCAAAAAGAATTATACCATCGTCATTCATGGTAAACCCAAACATGAAGAAACAAGGGCTACTTTCTCCCATGCCTCGGCCAACGCCGCCTCTGTGGTGGTAAAAGATATGGCCGAAGCAAAAGAACTGGTCAAATATATCAGGGGAGAAAAACCGGCGGCTGAATTTTACACGGTATTCAAAGGTCAATACTCACAAGGTTTTGATATAACAACAGACCTGCAGCGCATCGGCGTGGTCAACCAGACCACTATGCTGGCCAGCGATACACAGGCCATTGCCGATTACCTGAAGCAGGTGATGATGAACACTTATAAACCGGCTGATATTGAAGAAAGGTTTGCCGATACAAGGGATACGCTTTGCTATGCCACCAATGATAACCAGACGGCCGTAAGCGCCATGCTTGAAACTGAAGCCGACCTTGCCATTGTGGTGGGGGGATATAATTCATCCAACACTTCTCATCTTGTGGAGCTCTGCGAGGAAAAACTGTCTACTTTCTTTATCAATAATGATTCAAAGATTTTATCTGCCACAGAAATACTGCACTATAATTTTCATACCAAAGAAGAATTGCTGACCACTGACTGGTTGCCTGCCCACCGGCCTGCAAAAATTTTACTGACCAGCGGGGCCTCCTGCCCGGATGCGCTGGTGGAAGAAGTGATCAGGAAACTGGCTGGTTTTTACAACTCAGAAAGAACATTGGAAGAATTGAAAACACATTTCGATAAATAGATTGCTTCTAAATAGCTATGACTCCTTTTAAATGGACAACTATCTTCACACTGATACATTTTGCAATGCTTGTGTCTGTCTATTTTATCGATAAGTCAAAAGCAAACTGGCTGTCAGGGCCAAACTTCCTCATTCTGGGCATTGCTGCACTTCTATGTCACTTTGCAATTATGGGGGCAAGTTGGAAAAATTTTTCAAAAAATGCCGGCCTGGTGCTTATTGCTATAAGCGGAACACTCACGGGCCTGTTTATTTACTTCTTCTACCTGTATTTAACAAGAACCAGTTGAAGCCAGTCGCCGAAATCCACAACAGCTTGAGAATAGGACCGAGATAAAGTTGGTCACCAGATCCGTCTTTTTTTGGGGGAACACAAAGAACCACAAAGTGCACAAGGGCCAAGCATTGTTACCCCTTCCTATTGCCTGCTGACTATTGACTATTGACTATCGACTCCCGCCTCACGACTCCCACTCCCCTCACTTATACAGCATCTCATAATACTCCCCCGCCATCCGGTTGCTGTCGAACTGTAAGCGGACATCCTGCATCCCGTTCTTCATGACCTGCCGCCAGGTGCTGTAATTTTCATAATACAGCGGAAGAATTTCTTTTTCAAGTATATCATACAATTTGTTCAGGTCGTATTCGTCCTGCTCATGAGTGGCCATTTTTGCATAATCAGCTTTGGGCACCACAAAACCATTGTGACCATGATTGATGAACTCCGGTATCCAGCCATCATCGGTGGAGAAATTAACGGCGCCGTTCATGGCAGCCGTCATACCGCTGGTGCCGGATGCTTCTCTTGGCACCCTTGGGTTATTGAGCCAGGCATCCGCAGCCTGTTTCATTCTTTTTGACAGACCCAGTTCATACCCGATCACTACCGCCATGTTGTTATATTTCTTGCTCAGGTGCACCAACTGGTTGAATTCACTAATGGCCGGATGATCCACCGGGTAAGGCTTGCCCCCCCAGATAATCTGCACCGGGTATTTGGTACCGGTCATCAGTTTGTGAAAACGGTCTTCATCCGTTGTCAGCAATCCGGCCCTTTTGTACCCGGCAAAACGCCTTGCCCACACAATGGTGAACACATCGGGGTTGAATAATCTGCCCGTCTGGTCAGCCACAATATCAAAAGCCCTTTTCTTCAGGTATTTTTTTCGGTCGTCAAACCAGTAATCATCCCCGGCTTCCATGAATTTATATAGCTGCTTGTCGGCCCAGTAACGCCAGTTCTGGGCATTGGTAATGGAAATAATCGGGCAGATGTCTTCATACTTGCTCCACATGGCCCTCGACACATGCCCGTGCAGTTGTGATACGCCATTGGCCAGTTTGGCAAAACGCAGGGCCGCCAGTGAATGGTTGAACTGGTCGCTGTCATTGCCATACAGTTTCTTCACTTCATCCACCGTGAGCCCGCAGAAATAGCTCATCTTATGACAGAGGTAGATATCATGTTTTTCATTGCCGGCCTCCTCTGGTGTATGTGTGGTGAAAACAAGCCGCTTTTTTACTTCGGCAAGGTTGTTCCCGGATTTTTTATAGAGATAAAAGGCAGCCGAAACAGCATGGGCTTCATTAAGATGGTACAGCTCTGGTTGAAAACCAAGCAGGTCAACCAGCCTGGCGCCGCCCACACCCAGTAAAATAAACTGCGCCACTTTGGTGGCCACATTGGCATCGTAGAGGCGGTGGGTGATGGTTTGCGACACATAATCATTCTCCGGCAGATCAGTTGACAGCAGGAAAAGCGGGGCCGTTTTAAAAGTTTCGGGGTTCAGGTAAAAAACTTTCACCCAAACAGGGTGCTCATGAATGGTGATCTGGAATTTGAGCCCGGTATCTTCGAGGAAGCTGTACTGCTTCTCATTCCAGGCCACATCAAGGGTCTGGTCCTGGTTTCGTTCCTGGTCGTAGTACCCATATTTCCAGAGAATGCCGATGCCGATATGGTTCTGCCGCAGTTCGTAAGCGCTGCGCAGGTGGGAGCCGGCCAGAAAACCCAAACCGCCGCTGTAGATCTTCAGTGGCTGGTGCGTGGCGAACTCCATGGAAAAGTAGGCCACTTTCTTTTTGTACTTATCATCCACAGGGTATGGAACGGAATAAGATGTAAAACTCATAGAGTGTCTTGTTTACACGAAGCTGCAATATAAAGGGAAATACCGAAACAGGCTTTGCTGCTAACGATTGCATTTTGCATATACACCGTTTGTTGAAAAAAAATAACAAATGCAACGATTGCAGTAAACCAATTATTTGTTTTTCGGAGATTTTTTAACAGCCGTTTGTTTGGGCTTTGTTTCTTTTTTCCTGGCAAAGCTGCCATCAAAAGAACAGTTCAGCGGGCGGTAAGAGCCGCAGCCCTCCATTTCCTTTAATGTGACAGATGATGAAGTAAAGATGAATTTCAGCTTGCAGGGATCGCCGTCTTTCCGGTATTCAGCCGTATTGCTGCCGGTAATAATGGCGTCGCCTTTCAGTTCGCCGCTGCATTTGCCGCTGTTTTTTTCGAAATGGATAAAGAAGCTGAGCTGGTTGCTGCGGCGGCCATCCCGTATGGAAACGAGGTTCATCTTTCCATTGCTGTAATCAGCCGTCCATTTGAATTTCCTGGTCAGCGTATCAATCGGGTTGATGAGTTCGGTGGGTTTATCTTCCAGCGCATCCGTCATGATGAGGGAAAAAGTTTTTGCATCTGCATTCAGCACATACACATCCCTGCCTTCGCTCAGGCTGCCATCTTTGTTCCGGCGCAGCATGGTTTTGGTAATAGTGTATTTCCTGTCCATGATAACCGTTTGCCGGGTGGCGGCATTCTGGTCAGGTCTCAGTGCAGGCATGGCGCCAGCGAACTGCTGTTTTTTATCAAAGGCGAGGATGAGCACTGATCTTTTTCCTGCATGAACTGCTTTTACAAATAAATAGGTTTCCGCTTTGGGTACTGCTGCTTTACCCATCGCATAAATTTTGGGTTTGGCGCCCTTACCATACAATTTGGTTAAAAAAGAATCCGGCACAAGCTGGGCAAACACTTTATAGCTGATAAACAGGGAATCGTTTTCCTTCTTTGTTTTTTGCAGGCTGCTGTCGGCGTACTGGAAGGGGAGGGTAACCGGCTGAAAGAATGCTATAAAGTCAGATACCTCCACCGGTTCATCACCGGCGAGGGAGACCTGCTTCTTTTTTTTGCAGCCGGCGGTCAAAGCAAGTGCAATAAAATAAATGATATACCTGCGGGCAACAACCATACGCCGATTATATGCCGAATGTAAGTGATTCCGGCAACCCGGTCAATAGCCGGCACACGGATGACAGGCATCAGATGGATTTATTTTGTTTATCAAAGACGCCAAAGCCTTTTTAGCATAATTACTGATTTATCCCGCCGGTAGCGGGATAGAAATCCCTTATCATCCGTCTTTTCAGTGTCATCCGTGTGCTTTTTAATTCTTAATTATTTTAAAAATAAACCGGCAGTTTTGAAATAAGCGTAAAATAATTTAGCTTTGTCTAAAATTTTTTTTAGCCATGCTGAATTATTCTACCAGCGAGGAGAACTACATCAAGGCCATTTACCGGCTGCAGCGGGTGGATGGCACGGTGACCACCAACGAACTGGCCCATGAACTGAAGACCAAACCAGCCTCCGTGACCGATATGATGAAAAAGCTGAAAACCAAAAAGCTGCTCCACTACCAGCCTTACCAGGGTTTCCGGCTAACGCAGGAAGGCGGTAAAGTGGCGCTGGACATCATCCGCCGCCACCGGTTATGGGAATATTTTCTGGCGGAGAAACTGAATTTCACCTGGGATGAAGTGCATGAAGTGGCCGAGGACCTGGAACATGTGAGCAGCAAAAAACTCGTTGACAAATTAGATGAGTTCCTCGGTTTTCCCCGGGTGGACCCGCATGGCGATCCGATACCCGATGCCAACGGCAGAATTGAGATCAGCAAAAAAATTCCGCTTACTGAACTTCCACTGAACGCTGCGGCCACCGTCAGCAACGTAAAAGACCAATCCAATTCCATACTGGAATTACTGGAGCATAAAAAGATAACCATCGGCACCCGGCTGGAAGTAAAAAAGAAATTTGAATTTGACGAATCGCTGGAAATAAGGATCGGCCGGCAGCCCGCCTTCACCATCAGCAAACAATTAGCCGAAAACATTTTTGTGACCTCACCCCTGCCTTCGCCAAACCTGCCTGCGGGCAGGCAGGGCTCCGGCAGGCAAGCCTGACCACTCTCCCGGACAGAGAGAGGAAAAGGAATAAATAGATTATTTATTCATGATGCATAAAAAGAAATATGATTACGCCTCGCTGAGCGAAGTACACCAGAGTGTGGACACCACCAGCAGCAGGCGAACAGGCTGGCGAAAAACATTAGCTTTTTTGGGGCCCGCATACCTGGTGAGTGTTGGCTATATGGACCCGGGCAACTGGGCAACCGACCTGGCAGGCGGCAGCCAGTTCGGGTATAAACTGATATGGGTGCTGCTGATGAGCAACCTGATGGCCCTGCTCCTGCAAAGCTTATCAGCAAGGCTGGGCATTGTAAGGGGAAGGGACCTGGCACAGGCCAACCGGGAAACCTATCCCCGCTATATCAACTATGCACTGTACGGGCTGGCGGAAATTGCCATTGCAGCCACCGACCTTGCCGAGATACTCGGTATGGCCATCGGTATCCAGTTACTGACCGGTCTCCCGCTGATATGGGGTGTCTGCATCACGGTGCTGGATACATTCCTGTTCCTGCTGCTGCAGCGCCTCGGCATGCGAAAAATGGAAGCTTTTATTATTGCCCTTGTTGCTGTTATCGGTTTATCTTTTCTCGTTGAGATTCTATTAGCCAAACCCAGCCTCGGTGAAGTGGCAACAGGTTTTGTTCCTTCCATTCCAGATAATACAGCCTTATATATTGCTATCGGTATCATCGGCGCCACGGTGATGCCCCATAATTTGTACTTACATTCTGCCCTTGTTCAAACAAGAAAGATAAAAAGGGATGATGCGGGAATTAAAAAAGCATTAAAGCTGAATTTTATTGACAGCGCCATTGCCCTCAACCTTGCTTTTTTTGTAAACGCAGCAATCCTTGTTTTAGCCGCCACTGTTTTTTTTAAAACAGGAAGATCAGATGTGGCTGAAATAAAACAGGCACATGAATTGCT
>JBQTHS010000101.1:0-24123 GCA_052389635.1 Bacteroidota bacterium
CACTAAGAACACTACGAACCACAACGGACACAAAGTAATCAGCGTTTATTATCAATGCTTTGTGTTCTTAGTGTTTTCTTCGTGTACTTTGTGTTCCACTTATTCGGGACTTTTGAGATACCTTCTAATAATTGTCAATTTCCCAATCCCCAAATCTCTCCGTATCTTGTCCTACATTCTCTTATGAAAATAACCCTCCGCCAGATACTGCTGACTGCAACCTGTCTCTTGCTTTCAACTCTCTCTTTCTCTCAAAAAAAGTCAGCGTATGTCTCCGGTAAAGTGGTAGATGAAAATGAAAACCTATTACCCCATGTAACTATTACGATACTTGGGCAGACAAAAGGCATTGCTACTAATGACTCCGGTTACTTCCGCATAAAAGTCCCGGCCGATAAAGCCTTTGCTCTTGTATTTACTTACGCAGGCCGTAATCCGGAACAAAAGAATTTTTTGCTGAATGAAAATGAGGAAGAGACCATTAGCATCCGGATGGAGAAAGGCGAAAAAACCTTAGAGGAAGTAATTGTAACCGATCAGAGGGACCGGAGAGAGGCAGGACTGATCAAACCAAATCCAAAAACCATTCTCAACCTGCCTTCAGCAGTAACAGGAGTGGAAAGCCTGATCAAGATATTCGTCGGATCCAATAACGAACTCACTTCCCAATATTCTGTCCGTGGTGGCAGTTATGATGAGAACCTGATCTATGTAAACGATTTTGAGGTATTCCGACCCTATCTCATCCGCAGCGGCCAGCAGGAAGGCCTGAGTTTTATCAATCCTGAAATGGTCCGCAGCATCAGCTTCTATACCAGCGGTTTCCAGGCTAAGTATGGCGACAAGCTGAGCAGTGTGCTCGACATCCAGTATAAAAAACCCAAACGGTTTGGCGGCTCTGCCTTTATCAGCATACTGGAACAGGGCCTGCAGTTAGAAGGGGCTGATAAAAAGAATAAATTTTCTTACCTGCTCGGTGTCCGCAACCGCAGCAACCGGAATCTGCTGAGCCGGCAGGATACCAAGGGTAATTATGTTCCCTCATCAGCCGATTTCCAGGCATTGCTTTCCTACCAGTTCAGCCCCAAATGGCAGGCCGAGCTGCTGAGCAATATTTCGCAAACAAAATTTACACTTATACCGCAATCCAGCCAGCTCACCGCTTCTGTGTTCTCCCCCTTCTTCAGTGCCAACCTCGGCATTGATATTTTCTTTGAAGGCCGGGAGAAAGACCGGTACCAGACCAATATGCTGGGCTTTGCCCTCATCAACGAGGTGAATAAAAAACTGCGGCTGAAATGGATGGCATCCCGGTTTGAAAATGATGAAAAAGAAAACCTCGATATCACCGGCGCTTATTTGTTTGGCGAAAGGGATTTTGATAAACGAAATCCTACTTATGGTTTGATCGTAAACCCGCTGGGCGCAGGTATTTTTCAGAACTGGGCAAGAAATGAACTGAACATCGAGAACTGGAACATATCCCACAAAGGAAATTACGACCAGGGCAAACATGCTTTTCAATGGGGACTTGGTTTTGATAAAACATCCATTGATGATAAACTGAATGAGTGGGAGTTCCAGGATTCCGCCGGTTATGCATTGCCCTATCAGCCCAACATGCTTCAGCTGAGCAAAGTATTAAAATCAAATGCCAGCCTTGATATCAATAAATTTTCCGGCTACCTCCAGGATAATATTTTGTTGGGTGATTCAGTAAAATCTGCAACGCTGACGGTGGGTGTACGTTTCAACTATAATTCGCTGAACAATGAAATGCTCATCTCTCCCCGCATCGGCGCCAGTTGGAAACCGGGTGGTAAGCGGGATATTATTTTCCGTGCAGCCCTCGGCGCCTATCATCAACCGCCTTTTTACCGGGAACTTCGCCGGTATGACGGCACGGTGAACCAAAACCTGAAGGCACAGAAAAGCTGGCAGGGAGTGGCCGGATTTGATTACAATTTCATCGGCATCAATAACCGGCCCATGCGGTGGACAGCCGAATTATATTATAAGCACATGACGAATGTGGTCCCTTATGATATTGACAATGTTCGCCTCCGCTATTTTGGCGAGAACAATGCGAAAGCCTATGCAGCCGGTATTGAAATGCGGCTGCATGGTGAGTTGGTGGCCGATGCAGAAAGCTGGATAAGCCTCGGTATCATGAAAACGGCAGAGGATATTGAGAATGATTTTTTCAAAGTATATAAACTGGATTCGCTGAACCAGCCCATTGACAGTTCAGTGAAACAAAACGGGTATATCCGCCGCCCTACTGACCGCCGTGTCATGCTGGGTATGTATTTCCAGGATTACCTGACCACCAATAAGAATTTTAAAGTCTATCTGAACCTGCTGTATGGCAGCAACCTGCCTTATAATATCCCTAACTCAGTAAAGTATCGTAATGCAGCATTCATTAATCCATATATCCGTGCCGATATAGGCTTTAGCGCCTTATTAATGGATGATGACCGCAGTAAGCGGCGCAGCCACTCTCCTTTCCGCAATTTTTCTACTATCTGGGCCAGCCTCGAAGTGTTCAATATCATTGACCGGGCCAATACTATTTCTTTTCTTTTTGTAAAGGATTTTTCCAATACCACTTATCTGTTACCCAACCGGCTGACGCCACGGCTGGTGAATTTGAAGATTGTGGCGAGGTGGTGAAGATTTGTTTAGTTTTTCCTGATTATTAATAGATTTGCGAACAAATGTTTTGCAGAGCAACGAGATGAACAGAAATGTCCGTATAGTACATCACAATTTTCTTCGCACAGTATTGCAGCAAGGCAATTGAGACATCTTTTAATGAAAAAGACAGGTTTATATTCTATCGCCTTTATTCTATTTTGCAGTTGTGATAATTTAAATGACAATTCAAAATGGGAAACAATCCATGGTAATAGCCAAACAAGTTGTAGTTATTATGAATCCGGCACAGGTATGGTGACAGGTCATTGTGAGACAAACTCCGCTCAGCAATGTGTTTGTAAATCTACAAATTCAAGTGTTGTTTGGAGTGCCTGCATGGCAGCTTAATAATTATCAATCTTTGGGCTGGGGCGAAATCCCCAGTCCATCAATTACAGGAAATGAAATTCATACTTCTAATTTTATGTTTTCTTCTGAATACAGTAATTTATTCTCAGGGAAAATTTACCATTACTGGAACTGTGCCTAATGAATTAAATAATCAAAAAATCTATTTAATCGTCAGAGATGCTTATTCGATGAATCGTTATGTGATGAATGATACCACTATAGTGAAACAAAACCGGTTTACTTTTAGTGGGCTTCTAAGTAAGCCAACTGAATGGGCACAAATTTATACCAAGAGTGGATTCTATTATTTTGCTCTTGATACAGGAAAAAACACAATAGCGATCTTACCCTTGCAAAAAAACTCTCCTACTTGGAAGAATAAGCTTTCGAATAGTAAAGTCACAAATTCAACATCCAATACGGTTTACCGAAGTTTATATGACCTAACCAGTAAATACTATTTAAGATTCGGAAGGCCAGCAAAAGAAAATAAAGGAATTTTACAACTTGACAGTGTAAAGACGAAAGAGCTGCGTCAGAAGGAGATTGACATTCTTCTGGCGAACAAGGAGGCATTTTATAGTTTAATTTATTTGTATCAAATTCAAAATAGACCTGAGAATAACGCAGAGGAAATTGAAATAATATTTTTGCAACTTGGAAAAAATCTCCAAGAGTCAGAACTTGGAAAAGAATTAAATGAGAAAATACAGTATGCAAAAAGAATAATGATTGGTCAAAAGGCGCCTTTACTAAATGCTAAAACAAGCAGCGACTCCATATTTTCTTCAGAGTCACTCAAAGGAAAGATTTATCTCATCGCCTTTGGCGCCACTTGGTGCCTTCCCTGCAAAGAGAAATACCCTTTTCTTGTTGAAATGTTTACTAAGTATAAGCAAAAAGGATTTGAGATTGTTGGAGTGAATCTGGATGAGAAAAAGGATCTCTGGAAAAAGCAAATTTCCACATATGGACTTACCTGGATAAATATCTCTGAACTGGTCAAGTGGAGCGACAGTAAGATATCTAAGCTTTTTGACGTCCAAGCACTACCTTTTTATTTATTAGTTAACAAAGAAGGCATAATTATTTACAACTCATTTCAACTAAAAGATGAGGAGTTAAGACTATTTGAAAAATATATAGCAAAATTATTTCAATAGAATCATTATATATTGAAAAATGAATCAGCTAAAAAAGAGCATTGCCACTATGAAAGGCAAGCTTAGCAGAGACGAAATGAAATCAATTTAGGGAAGAGACCCTCGCGGAGGATGTCTTACATTCTCATTAAGCTAAAGGATGAGGAAACTACCCTTTTATAAGCAAGTGGATACCATGGATTGCGGGCCAATATGCCTGCGCATGGTAGCAAAGTATTACGGACGTAGTATTTCACTTCAATCCTTAAGGGAAAGAACACAGATTGGTAAAGAAGGAGTCAACTTGCTAGGCATGAGTGATGCTGCTGAATCAATTGGTTTTCGTACACATTTCACTTTGTTGGTGTCTTGTAATCGCACAAAGCCATCACACAATGCACAACAAAGGCTTCAAAATTGATTTCAGCTATATCATCTACCTCCACATGTTCCTGAACCTGTCCCATGTCGTCAATCCGATCTTAAACTGCACCGGGTTGCCGATTTTTTGTATCTTGAACCATGCCCAAAATTTTTCAATACCTCAACTTTATTATCCGCTCTACACCACTGATCACCTGCCAATCCATGTACATGTGCAGATTCAGGACAGGGAAATGAAGGCAGAGTTTCGTATTTCAGGAGATAATGTAACTTTACTCTTCAAAAAAGTAAAAGGAAGAAACCCCGCTGACCGAAACAGAAGCCAATGAAGTAGCGGTTTTCCTTAAAAAATATTATAAACAAGTTGTTACAAAATGGGAAATGGTCTTCATATATCACAAAAAAGTAAGGTGCGAAGTCATCGTAAAAAATTGAGCCGGAAATAAAGCTTGTTTCAGGCAGGTATTTGCATGACTTCCTGATAACCCTTACCTATACTTCAAACGGGGAAAAGAAGACAAAAATCATTGATTTCCTTCCGCTGTTTCAACGTTATGTAAAAGGAGATAACCTGCAATATTTTGCCCCTGCCCGTTTCAAAAAATTCATCATAAACAATGGGAATATTGCCTGGGGTAAAAATGAAGATATTGTATTTCCTGTCAGCACTTTTCTGAATGACAAAAGGAAAAAAGCCGCAGAAGAAATAGTTTACGTTATCTGATGGCTACCTCCACCGGTTCCTGAACCTGTCCCATGTTGTCAACCCAATCTTAAACTGCACAGGATTATTGAATTTGTTGGCAACGGATGTTACCACATACACCCCCAGTTTCACCCTTGCCAGCGGGTTAAAGGGCCATTTGAAAACCCGTTCGATGCCGGCAAAGAATTCGGCATAGCGCAGATCCCTTTCCGGGGCAATCAAAAAACCGCCGCCGGCAATCTCCTGTAGTTTTATTTTTTTGAGAAAAGGTATTTTGTTGATCAGCGCCCCGTTAAACTCATGCACCAGGTTGCCCTGATAGTAGCGGTCAAACACCGGGAAGGTGGAGTCCAGCGCCTGGAAATTGCTCTGAGGATTCTGGAAAAAAAGCGGGTCGCCCTGCCGCATAAATTTGTAATCAATCACCCGCAGGTCTTTGGTATTGATAAAATCACCCGAACGGAGATTATATGCCGTAATACCGGCCACCCCGAGGTTAATGCTCTGTATCAACCCGAATTCCAGGTAATCAAAATCAATCTTGCTTTTAAACAGTTCCGGCACACCTTTCCGCCAGGTAATGTAAAAAGTGGGCCATTTGGACCCGAGGAATATTTTTTCCTTTGGCTCCCGGATATACCGTAAGCCCGGCGTTAAAAATAGTTTGATCTCATTGTACGTGGCGTTGTAAGGTTCAAAATCCACCGGCGGTTCGTTCGGGATTCCGAAAATGCTGTCGGCATTATTACCCACTTTATAATTGGCTACTGAACGGCGGAAAGCCACTTCAAATTTGTTTTGCAGGTGCACCCCGTTTACAATCTGCAGTTCATGCCCTGCCTCCAGCGAGGTGTTCAGATAAATATTACTCCGCTTCAGCACATTCACCCAGGCATCACCGGGATAAATGAATTCAAAGTTGCGCCCCGCCCTGATGCTGAACTGCCCTGAGTTGAAGGGATTGTATTTGCGCTGCAGCCCCACCGAACCGTTCACATCCCTGTTGCGGAAACCATAACTGAGATCCGCATCCCAGTTCAGTGTTCTTCTTGACGGGTATGTTTTACGGTAAGCGGCGGAAACTTTAAGCCGGGCGCCGCCAAATGCCACCGGTTGCAGCATGGTAGTGATGGGCGGCAGTATCCACATCCTTTCTTTTCTGTGGTCGTTGAAGATCTGGCCGAAGATGAGCATCTTCTTCCAGGTAATCTTGTTCAGCACCCTGTCTATTGAATCGAGGTAGGCTTCACTTCTCATGTAGCGGGAAATACTGTCCTGGTAGCGGGCATACAGTTCCTGCTGAATGGAAAGTGGTTCGGTCCGCACCGATTGCCAGAAGCTGGAGTCCTTCTCGTATGCCTGCTGCGATGTGGTGCTTACCTCAAGGCCAAAATGTCCTTTCCGGAAATTCTTTTTCAGCTCATAACCCGAAAATGTCACCGATGTCTCCCCGTATATCTTTCCTTTTTTTGTTTTGGTATAATAAGTGAACTGCTGGCGGGTGATGACCCGGGCGCTGTCGCCGATCTTATCATACTGCTGTTTCACTTCCATATAATCATACTCCGGCATATGGGCGGGTGGCATCCTGAACTCCACACTCATCACATTCCAGGTGCTGTCCTGTATGCTGATCTCACCTTCTATGGTCGCATTGCTCAGTTGCCGGGGCCGTATGGCAATCGTATAAACTTTGGGTTTGATGCTGCGGTCAATCTTGAGTGTCTTGAAGCGGTAAGCCAGCAGACCGCTGTAACTCAGCGGGGAGACAAAAGGGATCCTGGAGACCGGCGGCGCTTTTATCAGGTTATCATAAATAAAGAAATCACCATCGGTGGCCCGCAGGTAAAACAGGTTATCGGCGTTGCCCCTCATATTCACGGCGAGGCGTTCTTCCCTTATCTGGCCGTTGCTGTTACGGTCCACATGCAGCACTACCTCGGTAAGCGACATCTTGTTATAGTCTATCCTTTCTGTACTGTCGCCCTCCTTCTTTTTGCTGTAGTTGGAATCCAGCTGAAAGGCTTTGATATAAGCATTGCAGGAATAAGAGCCGATGGCGTCCAGCACTGTTTCCTTATGCCGGATCACATTCCGGATGATATCTTCCGCCCGGTCTTTCAGTTTTGCTTTTATAATCACTTCGGAAAGACTGGATCCTTCATCAGGTTCCAGCGTTACATTCTCTGTTATATCCCCGTTGTTGATGTAAAAAGTGACCACCTTTGTTTTGTAACCGATCATGCTTACCAGCAAATCGTAGCGCCCCCTTTCCAGATAAAATTCATAATAGCCGTCGTCTTTGCTTACGGTGCCTTTCTTGGGTTCTTTTATTTCCACGCTGGCAAGCGGGAGACGTTCTTTTTTATTGTCCAGCACAATACCCGAAATTTTGTACAACTGGCCCTGCGACAACAAGGCCTGTAAAAAAAACAAGAGGAAGAAGGATAGTTTCATCGTCTGACGGGGCTTGTCCAACCTGCAAAAATTGCACTTCTTTGGCTTCTGCCACAGATTATTTTTTCATCTTTTGATATTATTAACAGGAAAAGCCCTGTTTAAGCAGGGCTTATAAAATTTAAAATTGTCCGGGCTTACGATTGCTTTTCTTCGAAATCAAATTTGTCTTTACCCTGGTGGGCGGCGAATGCAGCGGGGTTGCCAAAGGGGCCCAGGTATTTGGCAGGGCCAAAACCCAGTATGGGCCAGAAAATGAATCCCAGGATAATGAGCCCGGCCGTAAACCCTTCCTCCTTGCCAAAGCTTTTTGAAACCATATTGATCAGCCATATGGCAAACACAATATTCACAAACGGAATAAGACACAGCAAGGTCCAGTAACCTGGCTTACCGCCTATTTTAGTCATGATGTAAATATTGTAGATGGGTATAATAGCGGCCCATCCCGGCTGACCAGCTTTTGCATATACTCTCCATTGTGCAGCCAGAATAAAAATGATAAAAGCGCCATATAGCACCCAAAACCAGACCGGTAAAGATGACCCGGTAGAATATTCATAATCCATGATAAAAAGTTTTAGTTGGGCAAACATAGGGATTTCTGTTATTCGTTAACGAAATTTTCAAATCATAATTTGTATTAACACCTGTGAATAAGTAACTTTATACTGATTCAGTATTCGGAAGTAATATTGAACACCACTACGCTATAGCTTCGTGGTGCAAGCAGAGGGCAGGCTTCTGAAAATGGTCAGAAGACGCAACAGAATCCGGTACCGCCCTTCGCCGGCTTAGTGAAACATAAACCGATGTGCATTGACAGACACTATCATCAACCTCGAAACCGTAAACCCTATTGAATTTTTCGGAGTAAACAACGGTAAGTTAGACATCCTCAAAAAGAAATTTCCACTGCTGAAGATTTTATCGAGAGGCACCCAGCTCAAGCTGAGCGGCGCCCCGGAACAGATTGGTATTGCACGGGAAAAAATCGAACTCATCATCTCCTATCTCGAACGCAATGGCCACATGAGCCAGAATTATTTTGAACAGGTGCTCGGCGGCGATGATGCGGAAACTATTGACCATTTCCAGGAAAAGAACCCGAACGAAGTGCTGGTATTTGGCCCCAACGGAAAATCCGTAAGGGCCCGGACGGCCAACCAGAAAAAATTAGTGGTGGATGCGGAGAGGAATGACATAGTATTTGCTATCGGCCCGGCTGGTACGGGTAAAACCTACACGGCGGTGGCTATTGCCGTAAGGGCACTCAAGAATAAACAGGTGAAGAAAATCATCCTCACCCGCCCTGCTGTAGAGGCGGGTGAAAACCTGGGCTTTCTTCCCGGCGATCTGAAAGAAAAGATTGACCCATACCTGCGCCCGTTATATGATGCGCTGGATGATATGATACCCGCCGACAAACTGGGTTATTATATGACCACCCGTACCATCGAGATAGCGCCACTGGCCTATATGCGGGGCCGTACATTAGACAATGCCTTTATCATCCTTGACGAAGCACAGAATGCCACTGATCTGCAGATAAAAATGTTCCTCACCCGGATTGGCGCCAATGCCAAAGCTATCATCACCGGCGATCTGACCCAGGTGGACCTGCCCCGCAACCAGCGCAGCGGGCTGTCAACAGCGGTACGGATACTCAAGAACATTGATGGCATTGCCCATATAGAATTAGATGAAGAGGATGTGGTGCGCCACCGCCTGGTGAAGCACATACTCCGGGCATACAACAAGGAATATGAGAAAGAGAACCCGCCGGAGGCCAACAGGCAAGCTCCGCCCATCACTAAGAAAGACAAACCGGGATCATAGCACTCATGAAGAATTACTTACTTTGCAGGAATGAAAAGAAATTACCATATCTTTTTATTCCTGCTTTTTTTTGCCGCCTCCTGCAAAGACAAAAAAAACCAGCCTGCTGAATCCGAAAACAATATTGATGCCGCCAGAAATTTTATAAGGGCAGCGCTGGACGGGAAATTTGACGAGGCAAGAACATTCATGCTGGCTGATTCCATCAATACCAATTATATGGATGTGGTGGAACGGGCCTTTCAGAACCTGGACAAGAAAATCAAAGACGGCTACCGGGCTTCTTCCATCAATATCCTCAATGTATCTGAACCCATTAAAGACTCTGTAACCGTGGTGATTTATTCCAACTCGTTTAAGAATGACCCTGATACGCTGAAAGTGATAAAGGCTAACGGCCAGTGGCTGGTTGACTTAAAATATTTATACCAGCATGATGCGGATACCCTGATGTACAAACCCAACATCAACGATACGCTGCCATGATAAAAAACATCTTACTGGTTGGTTTAGGCGGTGGCATCGGCAGCATGGCCCGGTACCTCTGCCAGCGCTGGTTTGCCATTAACTATCTGCATTCCTTTCCATGGGGCACTTTTACCGTGAACTTAGTGGGTTGTTTTTTGATCGGTCTGCTCTGGGGTATCAGTTTCAAATCCTTTGACAGCAATGAATCCTGGAAACTGTTTCTGATGACGGGTATTTGCGTTGGCTTTACCACTTTTTCAGCTTTCACCCTCGAAGGGATCGGTCTGATAAAAGAACAGAAACTGTTTTTATTCTTTGTGTTTGCCGCCGGAAGTGTGGTGCTGTGTTTGCTGGCAACCTATATGGGAATGAGAATAACGAGGTGAGTGAGGGTAAAGTAACTTTAAACATTCAACGTATAACCTTAAACTTTTCATGCTGACTGTTCACCATCCCTGGCATGGCGCTCATTACGGAGAAAAAGCCCCTGCAACGGTGAATGCACTGATTGAAATACCTCAAGGCTCCCGTGCAAAATATGAAGTGGATAAAGTCACCGGTTTACTGAAATTAGACAGGGTGATCTACTCTTCTTTCCAGTATCCCGTCAACTATGGTTTTATACCCCAAACGCTGGGACAGGATGGCGACCCGCTGGATATATTGGTGCTTTGCTCCCAGTCCATCCAGTCGCTTTGCTTAGTGGAAGCAAATGTAATCGGCAATATGCAGATGATAGACCAGGGCCAGACGGATGACAAGATCATTGCAGTGGCCGCCAAAGATCCTTCTGTGAACCATATCAGCCGGATGGAAGAACTGCCGCAGCATTTTCTGCTGGAGCTGAAGAATTTTTTTGAACAATACAAGGTGCTGGAGAACAAAAAAGTGGAGATTGATAACTTCCAGGACCAGTTCATTGCCGGCCGCATCATCACCGAAGCGATTGACCGGTACAAAGAAACTTTCCGGAAATAAAATGAACACTCCTCAAAAAAATACTATGGCAACCCAACTGATCATTACAACATTGCTGATAGGCCTCGCAGCAGGTATGCTGAGCGGACTGGTAGGCGTGGGCGGCGGCATCATCATGGTGCCGGCGCTTGTTTTCTTTATGAACCATACCCAGCACCAGGCGCAGGGCACTTCGCTGGCAGTGCTTACACTGCCAGTGGTTATTATCGCCTCGCTGTATTATTACCACCAGTGCCAGAAAGCCGGCACACCCGTTGATCTTAAAATTGTAGGATTGCTGGCTGCAGGTTTTTTAGTCGGCGCTTATTTCGGAAGCAAGCTGGCACTGGCAATAGACGAGCAACTGCTGAAGAAGATATTTGCTGTTATCCTTTTCTATACTGCTTTTAAAATGCTGAACTGGGATGAGGGAATTGTGAAATGGGTGAAAGGGATTTTCTGACAGCTATTTGCATTTTTTACTCCCCTTACAGCAACTGCCGGAAACCTTGCTGAGTCCAAACCTGAAACCAACCCCTGCTGAGACAGGCCCCCAACCCCATGTTGTTTTTCCAAAATAGTTTGTATTGATGATGGCTGCCGGAAAACCCTTTATCTTAAACCCAACGCCCCAACTGAATGATGGGGCAATACTGTTGAAATCCCAATTACCCTGCTTCACTTCGCTGCTAAATGTTTTGGCGCCGGTAACCGGGTCTGACTCGTAGGCCTGTTCTGTTCCCCTGTCCCTGGCAAAGACATAGCCCAACCCTCCTCCTGCAAAAAAACCCTTACCGGGTTTGCCGGGGTCAAATTTTACTTTTACTGATGGAATGACCTGCATGTAGTTGCCCTGCGAAAAAATATCACAGCAATAAACTTCGTAAGCCGTTTTCCAAAACTGTACATCATAAGAAATAACAAGGTGCTTTGCCAGCGGTTTTTCAATACCGGCAATGAACCCTACCGGATTATATTCCCCGCATAAACCAAGCTGGTAAGTAGTTTCAAAGAACGGCGTAACTGCATTTTTCTTTTGTTTCTTCGTTGCCTGGGCCGTCATATTCAAAGCAATAAAAAACAGAGGAAGCAGGCAGGCAGTGATTTTCTTTTTCATTATTAACAGTTTAATGGTATTTAAATCAGACAACCGGGCAGCACCAGTTGCTGCATGGCTATTGCCAGATCCTCCTCACGGCCTGCAGTTTCATGGCCCGCTTTCCTGTTTCAGCATTGATGATTCCCTTTTTATCCATCCTGTCAATCCTCACTTTACCCGAAGCATGAATAATCTGCTCATCCCGTAACAGGATTCCAACATGCACAATTTCTTCTTTGTCGTTAAAAAAAGCAAGGTCGCCGGGCAGCGCTTCGCTGAATTTTTTTACCGTTTTCCCTTCCTGGGCCTGCTGCCAGGCATCACGGGGCAGGTCAATACCCATCAGCTTGTATATCACCTGCACAAAACCGCTGCAATCCACGCCGAGTGGTGTGCGGCCGCCCCACAGATAAGGCGCATTCAGCCAGGAAGCAGTCAGGTTGGTTATTAATTCAGCAGAAGCCACCTGCTCATCCCGTTTAAAATAATTGCCCTTAAAACTAAACTCCGTTTCTCCCAACAGTCCTTTACTGTCTTTTAAAAACGGAAGCGATGACCCGGCCGGGATATTGATCTTCTTTTCACCAAGTATAATTGTGCTGAGCATTTCAGTGGTTACAAAAGCGCTGCGGGCAGTGGCGAAGTTCTCCTTCACTTCCTGCAGCAGGGTATTGGTTGTCCATCCTTCATACCCGTCATGCAGGCTTCTTACCTTCACCCACAGGCAGTTTTTTTCTTTCAGCACTTTTACTGTTTCGCCAAACAATAGCTGGTTCAGCATTTCCCTCCGGTGGCTGGGTTTTCGTCTTATTGGGGCAGCAGGTACTGCTACTACAGCATAGTCCATATGATAAAGTTTGAACTAATATAGCAAATCCGGCGCAGTAAATTTTTGTTGAAATTGCCAAAACCTGCATCTAACTGGCAACAAATAGGTATTTTTCATTTGTGAAAACGGATCATCACACCCATTTAACCGACCAGGAACTGCTGGTGCAGTTTTATGCCGGTCATGACAATGAATGGTTGGGTGTATTATTACAACGTTATACGCTGTTGCTCTTAGGTGTGTGCATGAAATATCTGAAAAATGAGGAGGAAGCCAAAGACAGTGTGCAACAGGTGTTTTTAAAAGTGATACAGGAACTGCATAAATACCGGGTGGAGTATTTCAAATCATGGTTGTATATGGTGGCTAAGAACCATTGCCTGATGAGGCTGAGGGAAAAACAGGGAAAGATCACCATAGAAATAAATGACCGGCTGGCCGCAGTAAAGTCCCAGGATGAAGCAGACCGGCAGGAGTTGTTGCAAACTGACCTTACAATAGACCTGATGAATGCAGCGCTGAAAGAACTGGACACCGGGCAGCAGCAATGTGTAACTTTGTTTTACCTGCAAAAGAAAAGCTACCAGGAAGTAAGCGAAGCCACCGGCTATACCATGTTGCAGGTGAAAAGCTATATCCAGAACGGCAAAAGAAACCTTAAAATACTAATCGAAAGAAAAATACAGGAACAAGTGAACCGGAAGTAAATGTCAGAAAACTATAAAGACATATTATCGCATTTATCGTCTGAGGTTGACCAGGAAACACTGCTGCTCTACCTGCAGGGCAAACTGTCCGAACAGCAAAAACATGAAGTGGAAAAGAAACTGATGAAAGACGAATTCAATGAAGACGCCATCGAAGGGCTGCAGAAGTTCAAAGACAAGGAACAACTGCAGTACATGGTGGAGATACTGAACCGTGACCTGAAGAAAAAAACGGCACTGAAAAAGAAGCGGCGGGAAAAAATGAGATTTAAAGATCAGCCCTGGCTGTATATGTCCATCCTCATACTTATATTGCTGATTGTCATTAGTTATATTGTTATACGCCGGATGCTGCAGCCCTAAACATTATTCCGGGGAGTGGCCGGATTTTCCTACCTTTTACCTGTTAACAAATTTCCGCTCTTAAAATATTCGCTATGGGTATGCTGCATCAATTAGAAAAATGGAGTACCACCCATCATCCCCGCTGGCTGGTACTTCCCCGTGTCGCCCTTGGCATCTGCCTGATCATAAAAGGCATTTCGTTCCTGGGTAATACTGTCGCCCTTGAATCGCTGCTGGCAGAAAGCAATGTTGACATTAGCGCATCCTGGTTGCCGGTTGCCATTACCTGGCTCCATATGCTTTGCGGTTTTCTTATTATTATCGGGTTGCTTACCCGGTGGGCAGCACTGGTGATGATTCCCCTCCTGCTTGGAGCAGTGATTTTCGTAAATGCCCCAAAGGGCCTTTTTGCAGCAGAATCGGAGTTCGGGTTTTCCCTTGTCGTTTTGCTGATGCTGGTATTTTTCTTTATTGAAGGAGGCGGGCCTTTATCGCTTGATAATTACTTCCGGAAAAATCCAAGGTAAGCTGGTCTCAGTATTTCTGTTTTCCTTCCCAGTTCTTCCATTGGGCAAATACCTCTTTCGCCAGCGGGTGCGGGTGATGTATAAACGGGATTTTTCTGTCGGCCATGGAGGCATTGATTTCATTGTAGATAAACTCATCATCAAATTCAATGGCCGCAGCCTCTTCACGGGTATTGGCATACACCACTTTGCGGGGCCGGGCCCAGTAAATGGCGCCAAGGCACATGGGGCAGGGTTCGCAACTTGTATAGATATCACATTCACTCAACTGGTAAGTACCCAGTTTTTCACAGGCATTGCGGATGGCTACTACTTCTGCATGGGCGGTCGGGTCGTTGGAAGAGGTAACCATATTATAACCCTCACCCACAATTTCATCTTCCAGCGCCACAATACAACCAAAGGGGCCACCCTGCCCTTCCTTCATCCCTTTCCGGGACAATTCAATAGCCCTTTCCAGAAATTTTTTATCCCTTTCTGTCAACTTTATCATAGCTGTTGATTAAACATTTTACTGCAAAAATGTGGATTAACCCCGGATTTTCCACAGTTTTTGCACCTGAAAGCCGGCTATATGAAGTTAATATTAATTTTAAGTTAAGCACTTGTTACCCCCGGAAAGCTTTGTAATTTTTCTCCGGTTAAACGAACCATAATACCTTCTACTATGAGATGGGAAACAGTCAAATCAACAGCAGAACAGGAGATCTATCACCTGTATAAAGACGACAAGAAACGCCTCACATTAGTATTCAATCCTTTCTCCAATTCCGCCAGGGTAGAGTGCAACAAGGAAAAAAGAGTATTCCTGATCAGGAAAGAAGGTTTCCGGCGCAATAAGACAGTGATCCGTAATGAGTATGGCATCAAGATCGGTGAGTTTGGGAATGAAAACAGGCAGCACTTCATCACCGTAAACGAAGAAAAATTCTACTATAGCACCCGGAACAACCCGCTGGCAGAATTGATCCTGTTCAAAGAGACAGAAGAACAGCCGGTGGTCTCCTGTGGCCTTACTTCAAATGAGGGAACAACTGCCGTGCATTTTAAAAAAGATAAAAATCTTTCAGCCCAGCCGCATCCCGGGTTACTGATGGCCCTGTGCTGGTACATGTTCCTGCCAGTGGCCAAAGAAAATACCGTTGAACTGGTTGCTTTATAAATTTTCCCAGGTCTCTTTTGCAAATTGTTCCAGGGAAGGGTCCCGGGCGCCCATCAGTAACAATACGCAATCATCCGTAAAGTGAGGGCGGACGGTTTTTAGGAAATCATTCCTCTTCTCTGCAAAAAAAGCCTGCCTGCCCGTTGCTTTTAAATCACTGATGAGGTCATTGGCAGAAATATCTTTTACCGCTGTTCCGCCTGCATAAAAAATTTCACTCATCCATATCTCGTCCTGCTTCCGGAGTACATTGGCGATTTCTTTTACAAAATCGTCCCGTAAAAATTTGGTGGGCTTATACCCATGCGGCTGAAACCATGCTATTAGTTTCGGCGCAACAGGCTTGCAAGCTTCGATGGCGGCAGCACATTTCACCGGGTTATGTGCATAGTCATCCACCAGCCACACGCCATGTTTTTTTCCATACACCTGGTGACGGCGGTAAATGCCTTCATATTTACGGAGCGCTTCCGCACAGGTTTCCAGCGACACGCCTGTGCCATTGGCAACAGCCACTGCCGCCAGCGCATTTTCCATATTGTGTTTGCCAACAATATTCATTTCAAAATCAGTTCCGGCTATTTTAAAATGAATTGCCAAACCCTTCTGCTCAAAACCTGTGGCTATGTATCCGGCATAATGATCAGCGTCGGCTGAAAAATCCTGTTGTACATCCTGCGAAAGTTTTGCGGCCAGCGGATGCGCCTGGTTGACCGAAAAGAATTTGCTGTTGCTCCTGAATGTGCCGAACAACAGCATCAGTTCTTCAATTTCCTGGTGGTCCTTATCAATGTTCAGCAGTAAGCCAATCTCCGGTTTGTATTGCACTACCGAACCATCACTCTCATCAGCTTCGATCACCAGCCACTCCCCTGCTCCCACTTTTGCATTGCCGATCTTTCCTTTTTTTATGATGCTTATCAGTCCTGCCCCGCTGATAATGCTTGGTTGCAGTCCGGCATGCTCCAGTATATCAAACAGCATGGCGCTGGTGGTGCTTTTTCCGCTTGTGCCAGCCACTGCAATTGTTTTTTTGCTGGCTGCGATGAGGGCCAGCAACTCTGAACGCCGAAGGATGGGTATTCCCATCTGTTTTGCTTTTTGCACTTCCGCTACCGTGTCTTCGATAGCAGTTGAAACCACGATAAGGTCCGTTTCTCTGGTAATACCGCTCCCATCCTGTACAAAACAACGGATACCATCTGCTTCCAGCTTCTCCTGAGTTTCATTGAATACCCCTGGGGCAAAAAAACGGTCGCTGCCGGAAACTTCTCTGCCTATTGCTTTTAAATACTGGGCAAGGGCACTCATGCCGCTGCCGGCCACACCTATGAAAAATGGGTTCTGGAAATCAGCAATGGATGAAATCATACTGCAAATAAAAGGCAATAAGAAGAAGTATTCAAACTCCTTCAGGTAATCTTCCCCTGCGAGGCTCTCAACATCTCGGAGTATCCCCATTTCTTCGCCAATGCATTTACCTCCATCGCTATTCTTTTTGTTTTGGTAGGCTCTGTTTTGGCGCTGTCAATCCATTTACTGAAGTAGCGCTGGTGCGAGCCGGTCAAAGAATGAAAGAATTTTTTGGCGGGCGGATCATCATCCAGGCAATCCATAAAATCCTTGTTGAATATAAACTCACTCCTGTCTTCTTCCAACAGCACTTTCAGCATGGCGCCATGCCGCTTGCCGATGGCTTTGCGGAGCGCTGCATTGAGGGGCATAATAAATGACCCGCCACCCATCGGCATCACTGACTGGCGGGAGATAGCATGCGCATCTAATTTTCCTTTTACTTTAAACTCCCTTTTATTGCCTGGCTTCAGTTGCTTTGCAATGTCAGCAGGAATTCCAATATAGGTCCATCCGGTCTTCTCCCCCTGCGAACCAAACCGGAGGATAGTGGTGGTAAACTGCACCTTCTTCATACATTAAACTTACTTATAAAGCCGTTGTTGAAATCTTTTTAACCCAAGAAATCCTGCCGGCAGTTGGGTTTTTCCTTTCATGGAAAGATCAGCCAGTATTTCCCCCACCACGGAACCAAATTTGAACCCATGCCCGCTGAAGCCGCAGGCGATGGTTACATCCCCGTCGTAACCAGGTAAATGATCAATGATAAAATTTTCATCTTCTGTATTCGTATAAAGACAGGTCTTGGCAGTTGTCACCCGGCTGCTGGCAAGCGCAAAATATTTCTTTGCTTCAGTTATGATTGTCCTGACCTCTTCCTCACTCACCTCCCTGTTCACATAATCCGGGTTTGTTTCCTCCCCCGGGTAATGCAGGGCAAATTTTAATCCGGCCGGACCGGGAAATTTTTCTCCCGATAAATAAGGGAACCCATACCTGGCCTTTTTGCCGGTTAAACTTGCTACCAGCCAGCAGGGAAATTTATCCGGCAGGAAATCAGCCGGGTTATCCGGCTCCACCCAAACGATCACCTGCCTGGTTACTTTCAGCGGCACTTTTAATTCTTTTATGACTGCTGTTGTCCATGCGCCGGCGGTAATGATCAGTTTTTTTGCAGTATAATTTCCTTTACCTGTACTGACCATTAACTTCCCTTTTTCTCTCTTCCATGCTGTTACCTTTTCCCCTGTTTTTATATCCGCTCCATTTTTTACTGCCTGCTGAATGAACAAGGCAATACTTTTTTCGGGCAACAGGAACCCCGCATCCGGTTCCAGCAACATTTCATCATCCTGCTGGAGCTGAAAGAACGGGAATGCTGACGTAGTACTGATTCTGTTCAACTCAATGGAATACTGCTCCGCAGCGTTCTTTACACCCCGCATCACTTTGTGCCCGGGCGGACCACAGTACAATAATCCTGTTTTAAAGTATACCTGCTCCCCGGTCAGCTTTTCCAACTGGCCCCAGTTTTCATAAGCCCTGATCAGCAGCGGTACATAATCCGGGTGTTCGAAATACGCCTTGCGGATGATGCGGCTCTGACCGGCATAGGAACCGTTGTCATGGGGTATTGTATCAAATTGCTCCAGCCCCAGCACCCTGTATCCCTGCGCTGCAAGATGAAAACAGGCGGATGAGCCCATGGAACCGGCACCAATAACGATCACATCATATACGTTGTACGGCATTGTTAAAACTTTGCTTGCTTTAAAATAAAATTACTGAAGTGGGGTTTATCCCTTATCTTCGCACCGTTAATTTGAGTTCTACAGCATTTTGTAAGTGAACGATCCTTTCTGCTAAGCAGTTCTGCTGATAGTTAGTCTTCTTTACGTTGCGTTTTTCTCAAGTATTTTTTAAAGTTAATTTTTTTACATGAACATTTATGTTTCAAACCTGAGCTTCGCTGTTACAGACGAAGACCTGAGAAGTTATTTTGCCGAGTACGGAGAAGTTACTTCCGCAAAAGTTATTATGGACAAATACACAAACCGCAGCAAAGGTTTCGGTTTTGTGGAAATGAGTGATGATGCCGCTGCCCAGAAAGCCATCGCTGAACTGGACGGAGCTACGGTTGACGGCCGTGCCATCAAAGTAAGTGTGGCCAAGCCAAAGGAAGAAAGGCCTGCGAGAACGCAGCGTCCTGCTTACTCCAACAGCCGCTGGTAATCATTACCGGTAATTTTTTAAGAATCCCCCTGCTAATGCAGGGGGATTCTTGTTTACGGCCGCAATAAAAAAACCATGCTGCTTCAGCAACATGGGACAACTATTTCAGCAAGCGGATCAGGCCCTTTGTTTTGATTTTGATTTGCCTGTCTTTGATTTAGCGGCACTTTTACTTTTTGTTTTTTTCAGTGCAGCGCTGATGGCAGCACTCAGGTTGGCATAAGTGGGCTTTACATTCAGCATCACATCATTAATGAAGAAGGCAGGTATCTCCTTCACACCCCGTTTGTGTCCCTCCTTGATATCATCCTGCACTTCCCAGCCATACATACCATTTACCAGGTCTTCTAAAAACTTTTTATTGTTTACCCCGGCTTCTTTACTGTATAATTTCAGGCTGGTGGTACCAAGGTTGCGCCGGTTGCTGAACAATATATTGTGCATTTCCCAAAACTTGCCTTCCTGTCCGGCAGCCACAGCTGATTCACTGGCTTTCAGGCTGCGCTGGTGAATAAGTGTAAGCGGAAAATGGCGGAACTGGAACCTGATCTTACCATCAAATTCTTCCAGCAACTGCTTTACCACTTCATTGGCTTTGGCACATTCCTCATTTTCATACTCGCCAAATTCCATAAGGGTGACAAGGGCATCCTTTTTGCCCACAAAAATTTCTTCTGGCCCGATAATGATAATATCCTCTTTCTTGTTCATTGCCATTTTATATTCTCCTTTTTAGCATAGCCCTGCCGGGTTCTGAATCGTATTTTGTTCAACAAATTTCCAGCCATTTGGTTGGCACAAAGCAACTTATGCCATTGAGGCATGTTACCGGTGCGGCTGAAGGTAATATTTTTTGCTGCCCTGCCAAATCCGGCTGCAAATAATTTCTTAACAGCCATTTTAGCTGGTGTGAATAGTAATTTGAGTCCGGATTGTCCCGGCTAAAGACTCCCGTCAAGACTGTGGTGATAATCGAAGTTGGCCAGTAAAAGCCCTGATTGTTAACCCGTTAGCTTCTGTTGCCCGCATTTGGACATCCGCTTTGCCTGTTCATTCTTGTTTGCACTGGTAAAAAAGCCCTTCTACTTTTACAACATCAAAGCAATTACGATTTGCTTTAAGGAGACAACAGGTCTCCGGTACATATAAAGCCCCTGCCATTTTTGTTTGCCCCCGGTTGCTCCATGAAGTTTTTTGTAAACAAGATCGTTAACCTTAAAATTCCTATTATGAAAAAGATCTTCCGTAACAGCCGTATCATTGCGGTGGCTTTTCTTACGCTTTTTTCGGCTGCAGCCACCCACGCCAGCGACAGCAGCGGGGTGAACCCAGCCATTGCCGCAGAACTGAAATTTGCCGGTATGGTTAAGAACGACCCCGTTTTTGAACTGAACATTGCCGGCAGCACGGGACAGGATGACTATGTCATCAAAATTGCCGACAACCAGGGCAATACCCTGTACCGGGAAAACATCAAGGCGGAAAATTTCACCAAGAGATTTTTGCTGAGTGACGGCGAACTGGGTGATGAAACGCTGATTTTCGAGATCATCAGCCGGAAAACAAAACAGGTGGTGCGTTTTGAAGTGAGCAGCCACAGCCGTAATGTAAATGAAACCCTGGTGAACCGGGTAAAGTAAAAAGCTCTCACGCCATCTTTTGGAAACACATCAGCAACTGCTGCTGTGTTTTTTTGTGTGGCAACAAAAAAGAAAACACAAACCGGCCAATAAAGCTTATCTTCGCCCCGATAAAACGAGTCTTCTGCTCTTGTAAGCGAAATTCTTTTCCCCCGTTATTTTGCTTTTACATCTGCATACTTCTCAGTTCCTTTTATCACACTAAAATTTTATTATGACTACTGAACAAATAGAAAAATATATTGAGCAGGGCAAGCATTCAGACAACCCCCTGAATATCCATTTCAAAGACCGCCAAACCGTAACAGGCCTGTTCATACAGCTGGCCGACTACCGGGAACTGAAGGGGAAAAATCTCTGGCGCATTGTGCACCACAGCCACCTCGAAGAATGGAAACAAACGAAGAACCTGAACCTGAGCCGTATTTTCAACGGTATGTCCTTTACCCGGCTTTCAGATGATAAGTAAAAGTCACTTTTGTGTGATAAAATCTACGAAAGCAGTTTTACATTGACAGCTACAGGGCCTTTGGCTCCATGACCGATCTCAAAACTCACTTTGTCGTTCTCATTTATTTCAGCCGACAGGTTGTTCACATGTACAAAGATGCTTTGTTGTGACAGCTGATCTTTGATAAAGCCGAAACCTTTTTCGTGGTTAAAGAATGTGACCTTGCCGCTGCGGGTCAGTTCTGCCTCAGTGGGGGGCACATATTCGGGTACACCAACTGCAATGTCTTCCAGCTTTATTTCTTTTCTCTTTTTGGGGTCGGGCGGTGTGGCCGAAATATTCCCGTTCTCGTCCACATAAGCCATCATATCATCCAGGCTTTTGCCCTTGCCGGCATTCTCTTTCCGTTCCTTCATCTTTTCGGCCTTGTCCATCTTTTCCTTCATTTTCTTTTTCTGCCGTTCTTTCTTATTCCAGGTTTCCCCCATGTTGCATTGTTTAAGTGATAAAATAGCTTACGCAAGTACCAACAGACAAAGCATTGAGAAAGGATGCTGCTTTGCGTTCAGGCAAGTGCGGTGAAGGTAGTCTATTTGTACTACAAAGGCTGAACCTTGCCGGGCAGGGTAAACGGTTAGGCTCCTTTTTGTACCTTTCTCCTTTAATTTCTGCAAGAAGCATGAAAATAATTGTTACCGGCGCCACCGGCCTCATCGGTGCAGAAGTGGTGAGGCAGGCTATCGCCGATGATGCTATTGACGAACTGATCTTACTGGTACGCAGCCGGCCTGAATTGCAGCATCCTAAAATCACAGTTGCTATTCACAACGATTTCACCAGCTATTCCTCCGCTGCTGAATACTTTGCCAAAGCAGATGCACTGGTCTGGTGCCTCGGCATTTCACAAACACAGGTAAGCAGAAAACAATATGAAGCCATCACCTATGATTATACCAAAGCCTGTATTGATTTTTGTAAACAGCTAAAACCTTCTCTCTGTTTTGTATTTGTAAGTGGTGATGGCGCCGACAGGACAGAAAAAAACCGTACATTGTTTAAACGGCTGAAAGGAAAAGCAGAGAATGCGTTGCTGCAATCCGGCCTGCAGCAAGTCATCATTGCCCGGCCCGATGCGGTGAGGCCAAAACATAAAAACAAGAAAGCCCCCTTTCTTTACAAACTGATCTATCCTCTTTTTCCTATAGTAGAAAGATTTGCCCCGCATAAAGTCATCTGGAGCGATGTGCTGGCAAGGGCATTGCTGCGGCTGGCGAAGAACGGCTACCCAAAAAAAACCCTGGAGAATGTGGAGTTGAGGGAGTTCGGAAAATAGTTACCAGGAAAAAAGCTGGTTCCTGTAAAATCTCCATTCAGGAGTAATTATTTCTTCTGTTACCGGAAGGTTGTACCACGGACTCATTCTTTCATCTGAGGGGTTCAGCAGCACATGCATATCCTGCGCCGGCTGGTAGCCCTGCACCAGTATGAATACTTTCTGCCCTTTACTATTTACGGCAATATCTGTCACAATCACTGCATGACCCGGAAAACCGCCTTTTATAAGCACATCTCCCGCCTTAATATCTTCAAAGTTTTCAACAGGCTTTAGTTGCTTTTCCAGTGAAGCGGAGCCACACCAGCCAAATACGAGCTGCAGGTAGGCATCAAATTTCTCCCGGTTATCTTTTCCTGTCCAGTTATACCATTTGCGGCTGTAGTCCATAAAGCGGATAGAGTCAAACTTCTTTGCTGCAAACAAATATTCTGCCCGCAGCCGCATCACTACGTCGGCGCACTGCTGCAGGTCTGTTTTGCTTTGTGAAATATCAAGCACGGCAAATTGTGCCGACTGATTTTGCTTTTTCTTCCCGTTGTACTGGTAAACAGTTTTATCTTTTTTCAGGGGCAGTGCTCTGAGCCAGTCTGCAAATGACCCTGCCGCCGCCGGAATTCTCTCAAAACCGGCCGGCACAGGTATTTCTCCGGTGAATGTATAGTGTGCCTGAGGTTTTATATGAGCAAGCGGTACAGCAACTGTTTCCGGTTTGTTTTGCTGAATACATCCGGCAAGTGTGGCAAACAAAAGAAGATAAATGAACCGCTTCATAAAGGTCTATAAGAGCGGGAAAACAAAAATTTCCATACTGATGAAGGGATAAAGTTTCGATCAGCCTTTCATCTTCGTCGCCTTATACAGTTTCCCTTTCTGATCATAAGTGGTCCATTCCCCGGTTCGGGTTTTGCTGGCATGGATTGAAATTACCTAAACAGCATTAATCGGCCGCCACCGGAACAAGGTAAGAGGTCATCGCTTTTACTTTCCCATTCTCCATACGATATGTATTGTGAAAAAAGGCCTTGAAAGGATCGCCGTTTGCAAATTGTGCCCGCACCACACCTTCCACTGCCACCTGATTGTTCTCTTCAATTTCGTTGATGATGGTAATAACAGGAAGGCCGCTGAAATTTTCATTAGCTATCTGTTTCCGGTACTCTTCTTTGCCATTGGCTGTAAAATAACCGGCAACATTCCAGTGCACATCGTCGGTGAGGCAGGAAAGAATGGCCTCCTCATCGCCGGCTTCAAATCCTTTGTTGAGTTTCCGGATAACTTCTTTGTTGGTCATGATGATTTGTTTGCAGGTTCAATTTATCAGATTCTGCCGGTTGACCGGGCAGTTTTGCTGCTGTGGGGGGGTTTGAGCCCCCCAGTGATATTTTTTTTGAGACGGCAAATGTTTTAATAAACTGAGGGGTTGTAAAAAAAAATAGTA
>JBQTHS010000102.1:0-34669 GCA_052389635.1 Bacteroidota bacterium
GCCGAATGCAAAGAATATTCCCACCAGTACCCTGCAATCAAACATCTGGTATCATCTCGGGCTGGTATATTTCATAAAAGGCGAATACAAGAAAGCACTGAAAGCTTACCAGGAATGCATGAAAGTCTCGAAAAACCCGGATATGTATGTGGCAACGGCAAACTGGATGTATATCACATTAAGGAAATTGGGCAAAGATGACAAAGCCCGTTCATTACTGACAACTATCAGCCGGGGGACGGAACTGATCGAGAATAAAGATTACCTGCAAGTGCTATTATTGTACAAACCGCAAACTGAGATAACTGACCCGGTACAATTTCTCCGTTCGGGAAAAGAAGGGCTGGGCCTTGCCTCTTTTGGATACGGATTGGGCAACTATTTATTACTGATCGGTCAAAAAGAAAAAGCCAGAGAGGTTTTTCAGTTGATCACGGGTAGCAACCAGTGGGCTGCTTTCGGATATATTGCTTCCGAAGCAGCATTAAAACAGATGAAGTAGGTAAGGATATGATCAAAGGACTCTACGAAACACACTTAGAGGTAAAAAACCTGGAACAGGCCATTGATTTTTACCAGGACAAACTGGGGCTTGAGTTTGCCCTGCTGGAAGAGAAAAGAAGAATTGCCTTTTTCTGGATCGGTCGCACAAGGGAATACATGCTCGGACTTTGGGAAAAGCCGAATGACCCCATACAGCCCCGTCATTTCGCTTTTCGTTGCGATAAGGATTTCATCTTACAGAAATCTGTCCCATTTCTCAAATCAAAGGGATTGCAGCCGTATAATTTCCTGAAAGACGGAACCGAACAACCGATGGTCTTTGCGTGGATGCCTGCTGTCGCCATCTATTTTAAAGATCCTGACGAAAACATATTGGAATTTATCGCCATTCTGGAAGGAGAAAGCCATCCCGAATGGGGGGTGATCAGTTATGAAGAATGGATGGAAAAACAGAAGTCCGGGGTCTGAAGTCTGATGTCAGAAGGGGTTCTGAAAATTAAAGAGACGAACCGATCTCTAAGACTCCTCTGACTTCTGACTTCTGACTTCTGACTTCGTCAGCCCCATTTTCGCCCCAATTTTTCTGATATACTTTATAAAAAAGGGGAACTGCCCGAAAGGAATGCTGACCAGCAATACCGCCAGCGGCCAGATAATAGAGATAAGAAGGATATAAACGATGGCCCAGAGCCAGTCCTGCTGGATGGAAAGCCCGTTCATGATCTTTTTACCCGCAAAACCTGTCAGGCTTCCGCCGATAGCAAAAGTGCAGAGGATAAGGGCCAGTTGCGGGCCTTTTACTTTCCATTTTTTTTGTAGTCGTTCGAACATGGCTGAACGGGAGGCACGGTTTTAAACCGTGACACCCGTAAGAGGCGCAAAAGTGCAGAAAAACTCCGCAACAATTGTAAGCTTTCTTATATCCGCTAAAGTTTTTTAAATGGATTACCTGTTTATGACAAACAGATTTTACCCGGTCTGGAGAACCATCATAAATCCGCTGAAACGCAGGCTGGTAGCGGATTAAAAAAAAGTTAAAGCAGATGAATTTTTGTAGCGTTCCTGACTTACTTTTGCGGCAGGTGAACGGATTTTATCCACAATTTTTGAATCAACATCTTCTATGATTCCTCGTAAACCAACCGGACGGCGACTGACCCTTCTTCTTTTATCCTTTTTTGCTTTTTCTGTTATAAATAATGTATTTGCCCAGGATGGTAAGGCAGTGTTTATGAGCAAATGTGCAAGCTGCCATAAAATGGGAGTCGCTCGGGTAATCGGGCCAGATCTGGCGGGTGTAGAGGGTAGATGGGGTGGTAATATTGATCAAATAAAAGCATGGATTAAAAACTCATCAAAAGCAGTTGCAGCAGGTTATCCGAGGGCAGTGGAAGTGCAGAGTTTTGACCCAAGTTCCATGACGCCTTTCGAAGGTTCCATGACCGATGCTGAAATAGATGCCGTATTAAAATATATCCGGGAATGGGTGCCACCAGCACCACCACCGCCAGGAGATCCTTCAGCTAAATCCAACAACAACGCCGTCATCTTCGGTGTCATCTCCCTGATCCTCGCCATCATCGCCCTGATACTGATGCAGGTGAACAGCAACCTGAAGAAGATGAGTGATGATGCAGAAGGCATCCGCCGGCCCGACCCTGTTCCGGTGTATAAAAACAAAGTGTATATCGCCTTGGGCGCCATGCTGGCATTCGTGGTGCTTGGCTATTATGTTTCCAAAGCCGCTATCGGGTTCGGCCGCCAGAAAAACTACCAGCCGGTACAGCCCATCTATTATTCACATAAAGTGCATGCCGGCATCAACCAGATAAGCTGTTTGTACTGCCACGGTTCTGCGTGGGACAGCAAGCATGCTGCTATCCCTTCTGTGAACATTTGCATGAACTGCCACAAAGCCATAAATGAATACACAAAAGGCCCCAAACTGTTTGATGAAAATGGCGATGAGATAAACGGCACTTACGAGATACAAAAGCTTTATAAATACGCCGGCTTCGACCCCAGGAACCCGGCGAAATGGGATCCCTCCAAAGCAAAACCTATTGAATGGGTGAAGATCCACAACCTGCCCGACCATGTGTACTTCAACCACTCACAGCATATCAGGGCGGGTAAGGTGCAGTGCCAGAGCTGCCATGGTGAAATAACGGCTATGGACGAAGTAAAACAGGTATCCGAACTGAGCATGGGCTGGTGTGTGAACTGTCATAGAGAAACCAAGGTTGACTTCAACTATTCAGCCGGCAAGGGCAACCAGTTCTACAGCATTTATGAGAAATTTCATAATGATATAAAGAATGGAAAGATGGACAGCGTGACGGTGGCCGATATAGGGGGCATTGAGTGTCAGAAGTGTCATTATTAAATTAATTAGCTAATTAGCCAATATACTGATGTGCTAAAAAAATGAAATGGTGAAGAAAGGAGTTCAATTATCACATAAGCATATTATTACATTATCAGATTATGAGTAACAAGTACTGGCAAAATTTCGCAGAAGTAAATGACCCGGAGAACCTGGGTAAACTCTCTAAGGACGAGTTCCCGGAAGAACTTCCGTTTGAAGGATTTGATGATAAAGGACTGCTCAATGCGAAAGCTCCCCGCCGCGACTTTTTGAAATACCTCGGCTTTAGCACAGCTGCCGCCACTATTGCTGCCAGTTGTAAGATCCCTGTAAAGAAAGCGATACCTTATGCCAATAAGCCGGAGAACCTTGTTCCCGGTGTGGCCAAATACTATGCCAGCACCTATGTGCAGGATGGAGACATCATTCCTGTCGTTGCCAAAGTAAGAGACGGACGTCCCATCAAAATAGAAGGGAATACCCTGAGTGCATCCACCGGCGGGGGCACATCTGCAAGGGCACAGGCATCGGTCCTGGACCTGTACGATATGTACCGGACCAAATTCCCGATGCACAAAGTGAAAGATAAGCTGGAAGAAGTGCCCACTTTTGAGGCCTTTGATAAAATGGTGGGTGATGCAATGAAAGCAGCAGGTGGTTCAGTGGTATTGCTTACTTCAACTGTTGTTTCTGCCTCCACAAAAGATATTATCAGCAAGTTCCCGAACCTGAAGCATGTGCAGTACGATGCTGTTTCCTGCAGCGCCATGCTGCTGGCCAATGAAACAAGTGGTTTCGGAAGAAAAATTCCCAATTATAAATTTGATGCAGCGAAAGTGATCGTAAGTCTTGGCGCCGATTTCCTCGGCACCTGGCTCAGCCCGGTGGAGTATGCAAGAGGATATGCCAAAGGAAGAAAGATAGACGAGAAGAACCCGGTCATGAGCAAGCATTACCAGTTTGAAAGCTACCTGAGCATGACGGGTTCCAATGCGGATGAAAGATTTACGCATCGCCCCTCAGAAACCGGGGTTGTAGCTCTTGATCTGCTGAATGCCATCAATGGTACAGAAATGAATCCCGCCATAGCTGATGCTAAACTCGAGGCGGGTATTAAAAAAGCTGCTGCCGACCTGAAAGCTCACAGTGGCGAAGCATTGGTGGTTTGCGGCAGCAATGATAAGAATGTACAGGTGATCGTTAACGCCATCAACAATGCCATCGGCGCTTATGGCAAAACCATTGACTGGGGCAGCCCGGTCAATTACCGCCAGGGTATTGACAGCGACTTTGAACAGCTGATTGCCGATATGGAAGCCGGAACGATAGGCACATTAATGATTTATGGGGCTAACCCTGTTTATACTCACTACGCAGGAGAAATGATAACCCGTGGTGACACCACCATTTGGTCCTCCCGGTTTGGCAAGGCCATGAGTAAGGTGAAAGTGACAGTTTCGTTCAATGAAAAAATGGATGAAACAACAGAGTTGTGCGAATACGTTATCCCGGCCAACAACTACCTCGAAAGCTGGGGTGATGCGGAGATCTGCAGCGGTTGCACCAGCTTTATGCAACCTACTATTTATCCTTTGTTCAAAACAAGGCCCTACCAGACTTCGTTGCTGAAGTGGAGTGGCGACACGAAAGATTATGAAACCTATTTCAGGGAATACTGGACCGGCAAATTAGGCTCTGAAGAAGCATTCAATAAAGCCCTGCAGGATGGCATCAAAGAAGAGGCGCCTCCGGCTATCAGCGCCGGCTCATACAGTGGCGGCGGAGTGGCAGAAGCAGCGGCAGCTATCGGCGCTTATAAGAAAGACACTGGCGCTGAACTCGTATTATATCAAAAAGTTTCTATAGGTACCGGCGCACAGGCCGGCAATCCCTGGTTGCAGGAGCTGCCCGACCCTGTTTCCAAAGCCACCTGGGACAACTATGCCATCATTTCCATTAAGAAGGCGGAAGAACTCGGCATCAAGCTGGACATGGATTATGAATACTATCCTGAGAAGCCGGTGATTGAACTTACCGTTGGTAAAAACAAAATGGAAATTCCAGTGCTTGTTTTCCCTGGTATGCAGGCAGATACCATTGCTGTGGCGGTGGGCTACGGAAGAAATGAAGCGCTGGGAGTAACAGCAGCAGGGGTTGGAAAAAATGTTTATCCTTTTGCTGCTTTCAACGGAACCACGGTTGACCATTATACAACCGGGGTGACCGCTACCAACCTGAACAGGAAATACAAGATTGCACAGACGCAGAAACATAATTCATACGAGCATCGTAAGGAAGTGGTGAGAGAAACCACCCTGGCATCCTTTAAGAAGCATCCGAATGTAATTCCGGATGACAGCAAACACCTGCAGGACGCTTTCTATAATAAAGCCGGCGGCAATTTCCGCAGCAATGCCACTTTGTATCCTGACCCCAACAGGAGACAACATGAGATACACTGGGGCATGAGCGTTGACATGAATGCCTGCAACGGTTGTGGCGCCTGTGTGGTGGCCTGTCATGCAGAAAACAATGTTCCCGTTGTTGGTAAAAGAGAAGTTCTCCGCTACCACGATATGCACTGGCTGCGCATTGACCGCTACTTTGTGTCGGACGAAAAGAACCCGGATGACCTGAAGGCCGTGGTGTTCCAGCCGATGATGTGCCAGCACTGTGATAATGCTCCTTGTGAGAACGTATGTCCTGTAGCTGCCACCAACCACAGCCAGGAAGGGATCAACCAGATGGCCTATAACCGTTGCATCGGTACAAGGTATTGCGCACAAAACTGCCCGTATAAAGTTCGCCGGTTTAACTGGGCCGATTACACGGGGGCAGACAGTTTTCCGGACAACCAGGATCAGACCATTGTGGGAAAACTGGATAAGGTGGTACATCAGATGAATGACGAGCTTACCCGGATGGTGTTGAATCCTGACGTAACCGTTCGCAGCCGTGGTGTGATGGAGAAATGTACTTTCTGCATACAGAAATTACAGGCAGCCAAACTGGACGCCAAGAAAGAAAACAGGATGCTGAAAGACGGCGATGCGAAAACCGCCTGCCAGACCGCTTGCCCGACGGAAGCGATTGTATTTGGTAATGCAGTGGATAAAACAAGCGCTGTTGCCAAAATAAGGGAAGAGAACAAACAGCGCAGTTTCCAGGTACTGGAACAACTGCATGTGCTGCCGAATGTGACTTATATGGCCAAGATCAGGAATACGGATGAAGAAGACCATTACTGGGGCGGAGAGCATGCTGCAGCAGAACATAAAGAAACGGGTAAAGAAGAACACATGCCTGCTGCCACCAACCCGGAAGAATCGCATTAGAATATCGAACATGGTCCCGATAGCTATTGGGAGATAAAGTGAGGAATTTGTTTTTTGTTATTTGGAATTTTTAATACTATGGCATTACTCAGATACGAATCACAGGTAAGACCGCCGCTGGTAGAAGGCGACAAGGATTATCATCAGATAACTGAAGACATTTGCCGCCCGGTGGAAGCCCGCCCCACCCGTGCATGGTGGATTGGATTTATTGTTTCTGTACTGTTTCTGTGTTTCGGCATTCTTTCCGTGACTATGGAGGTGATTTATGGTACCGGCCAGTGGAACCTGAACAAGACCGTGGGCTGGGGCTGGGATATCACAAACTTTGTATGGTGGATCGGTATCGGTCACGCAGGTACCCTGATCTCAGCGATCCTCTTATTATTCCGCCAGGGATGGAGAACGGGTGTGAACCGTGCCGCCGAAGCCATGACCATCTTTGCGGTGATCTGTGCCGGTCAGTTTCCTATCTGGCACATGGGCCGGGTATGGGTTGCATTTTTTACACTTCCCTATCCCAATACCCGTGGGCCGCTGTGGGTTAATTTTAACTCACCGCTGCTCTGGGATGTATTTGCGATCTCCACCTACTTCACTGTATCACTGCTGTTCTGGTATTCCGGGTTGATTCCGGATGTGGCCACCCTGCGGGACAGGGCCAAAAAGAAGTGGAGAAAATTGTTTTATGGTGTGGCCGCTTTTGGCTGGACAGGCAGCACCAAACACTGGCAGCGGCATGAGGCTTTATCACTGGTGCTGGCTGGTTTGAGTACGCCGCTGGTATTGTCCGTGCATACGATCGTATCCTTCGACTTCGCCACGTCCGTTGTTCCGGGCTGGCATACCACCATCTTCCCGCCCTACTTTGTTGCGGGCGCCATCTTCTCCGGGTTTGCTATGGTGCAAACCCTGTTAGTAGTGACAAGAAAAGTGCTGGCGCTGGAAGATTATATTACTATTGAGCATATTGATGTGATGAACAAGGTGATAGTACTGACAGGTTCTATCGTTGGTATTGCTTATCTCACCGAATTGTTCATGGCCTGGTACTCTGCTGTGGAGTATGAGAACTTCGCCTTCTTTGAAAACAGGCTGAACCTGAACAGCCCTTATGGATGGAGCTACTGGATCATGATGGGCTGTAACGTATTGTCGCCGCAGATATTCTGG
Organism: Bacteroidota bacterium; assembly: GCA_052389635.1. Taxonomy (GTDB): domain Bacteria; phylum Bacteroidota; class Bacteroidia; order Chitinophagales; family Chitinophagaceae; genus JJ008. The sequence goes on from JBQTHS010000102.1 coordinate 7,381, forward strand.
TTCCGGAAAATGAGGAGAAGCCTTGTGCTTACGTTTTTCATGTCAATATTGATAAATATCGGTATGTGGTTCGAAAGGTTTGTGATCATCGTTACCTCTGTGTACCGGGATTACCTGCCCAGCGCCTGGAGTACTTATTATACACCGACCATCTGGGAGGTGGGCTTTTACCTCGGAACATTCGGGTTGTTCTTCACCTGTTACTTCCTGTTTGCGAAATTCTTCCCGGTTATTGCAATAGCCGAGATCAAACATATTCTGAAACGAAGCGGAGAGAAATATAAAGAGAAGATGGATGATATAGAAAAGGACAATTTGAACAAGTTCAGTACTGAACATGGGCATGATCACGGAGCTTAATAGTTAATTAGTTTATTGGTTAATTGGTGATTTGGAATTTGTTTTTTGTTATTTGGAATTTTTATCATTATGGGAGTAAAAAAATTTGTAACAGGTAATTTCCACGATGAAGCAGTGCTTTTTCCTGCGGTGAAGAAAGTGCGCCGGGCGGGCTATAAGATCCATGATATCTTTACCCCGTTCCCTATTCACGGGCTGGATAAAGCCATGGGCCTGCGGGACACCAGCCTGCACACAGCAGGATTCATCTATGCCATCACCGGTACCGCTACCGCCGTAGGATTTATTACCTGGGCGCTGACCGTGGACTGGAAACTGAATTTCGGCGGTAAGCCTTTCTTTTCATTGCCGGCATGGATACCTATTACGTTTGAGCTGACGGTACTGTTTGCTTCGGTAGGAATGGTGCTTACCTTCTGTTATCTCTGCCAACTGGCCCCGTTTGTCAAGAAAGATCATTTCAATCTCCGTTCCACCGACGACACATTTGTAATGGCGCTGGAGTGCACTGATAAAACGAACGAAGGAGAAGCTATCAAATTCTTATCGGATATGGGCGCATCAGATGTACAGGTGCAGTATAAGGAAACAGGCTGGTGGCTGGGCCGTTATGACAAGGATACGATGCGGTTTGAGAAAAAGAAAGAAGAAGCAGTTCATTAATTGTTTATATAACCAAGCGATGATGAAAAAAATCGGGATGATATCGGCAAGTGTGGCGATGATGCTGCTGGCAGTAAGCTGCAATAAGGTAAGACGCAGCCCCGGCCGCACCTACATGCCGGATATGGCCTACAGCAGAGCCCACGAAACATATTCCTCAACCGGGGACCTGCAAAAATCCGGGGCCAGCTATAATGCTATGCCGGTAGCCGGAACAATGGCCCGTGGTGATATGGCATGGCATTATCCTTATGCAAATGATTCGGCCGGATATGCCAATTCAAAAAATGTGGTGAACCCGCTGCCGGAATTAGATGCCAAACAATTCATGGAAGCAGCCCGGCTGTACTTAGTGAACTGCGGTATCTGTCACGGTGAGAAATTAGACGGCAACGGCCCGCTTTGGAAAGATGGCAACGGTCCTTTTCCTGCCGCTCCGAAAAACCTGATGGGTGATGATATAAAAGCGATGGCAGAAGGAACGATGTTTCATTCTGTTACATTCGGAAAAGGACAGATGGGAAGTTATGCATCGCAACTGAGTACTGAGCAGCGCTGGATGGTGATACATTATATAAAGGAGAAGCAGGCAGCAAGCGGAAATAAAGCTGCCGCACAACCTGCAGCTGACAGTGCAGCTGTTACGCCGAAATAATTTATTTGAAGACATCATAAAAGAACACAGATGACAATCAGGGAAAAGTTTACGGTACCAAGGAAATATAACACCATCGCTGTGGCGCTGATGGCGCTGGGCATACTGGCTATCATCGGCCTGTATGTCACCACGCATAAAGCTGGCGGCACCGCAGGAGAAAAACACCTGATGGATGCTCGCTTCTGGTCCAGCCTGCTGCAAAACAGCGTTTTTTTCCTGCTGGTTGTCAATGCATCCATGTTCTTTATTTGCGCCACCACCCTTGCATGGGGCGGCTGGCAGATGTCGTTTCGCCGGGTGCCCGAAGCTATTTCTGCGCTGGTACCCGTTATCGGTCTGATCACACTGGCTATTTTACTGTCCATTGCATTTGGGAGCAATCACACTATTTACCACTGGACAGATGCAGAGCATGTAAAGCATGACAAAATACTGAATTTCAAAAAGGGATTTCTGAACAAGGAGTTTTTTGCAGCTGTTTCAGTGCTCACCGTTGCCCTCTGGTCATTCCTTGGCTGGAAGATGAGGCAGCTTTCCCGCAGTTTGGACAATAAACCGCTGGCCACTGTGGAAGAAGGGAAAAAATATGTCTGGAATAATACAGTATGGGCTGCCCTGTTCATGGTAGTGTTTGCCCTCACCGTAATGTCTTCCATACCCTGGCTGTGGCTGATGAGCATTGATGCGCACTGGTACAGCACCATGTACAGCTGGTACACTTTTGCCAGCACCTTTGTATCCGGCATTGCGCTGATTGCCCTGTTTGTAGTGTACCTGAAAAACAATAATTACTTAGAACTGACCAACGAAGAGCACCTGCATGATTTGGGAAAATTCATGTTCGCCTTTTCCGTATTCTGGACCTACCTGTGGTTCTCCCAGTTTATGCTGATATGGTATGCCAACATACCGGAAGAGACCACTTATTTCGCACCCAGGGCACAGGGTATTTACAAAGGAATTTTCTGGATGATGTTCATCATCAATTTCCTGGCCCCGTTATTAATATTAATGAGAAGAGGGTCGAAGAGAAATTATACAACCGTGACATTTATGGCACTGCTGATCATATTCGGACACTGGCTGGATTTTTTCCAGATGGTGTTCCCCGGCCCGTCGCCGGATAATGTGCCGCTGCTGCTGTATGATTTCTGTATAGCGCTGGGTTTTGTAGGACTGATCATGTATGTAACCGGAAGGTCGCTGAGCAGGTATCCGCTGATTGCAAAGAACCATCCGTTTGTAAAGGAAAGTGTGATTCATCATACGTAGGACATTGGTTAATTTGTTGATTAGTTAATTGGGATTAGATAAGAGTGGAGAGGAATATTTAGATTTTAAGTATATAGTATGAAGACGGAAAGATACTGGTGTTTAGATTTAATTCGATAGCACAGGTTTTTTCTGAATACTAAGTACTGATTGTCCGGATACTCTGTAATTTGGAATTTGTTTTTGGAATTTATATAAATCGTTATGCAAACTCTTTTCATCGTTGCAATTTTAGGGCTGGGCTTCCTGATCACTTTTCAGATAGCCAAGGCCAGTGAGTATGTGGCTGTGCTGCGGGGCGAGGAGAAAGCCCGGAAGCAGACCAACCGGGTGAACGCTTTCCTGTTGCTGATGTTCCTGATTATCGGGCTGATCGGGGTTTATTATTGCAATGAAAAACTGAAAGGAAAGATTCTGGGCGAAGCGGCTTCCGATCACGGCGTGCTGATTGACCGGATGCTTTACATCACTCTTGCCATCACCTTTATCGTTTTTCTTATAACCCAGATTGCTCTGTTCTGGTTCCCTTTCAAGTACCAGGAATCTGATAAAAGGAAGGCTTACTACTATCCCCACAACAATAAACTGGAACTGATATGGACGGTAATCCCGGCTATTGCACTGACTGTGCTGGTGGGGTTTGGCCTGTTCTACTGGTTCAAGATCACCGGTAAAGCTCCCAGGAATGCCATGGAGGTGGAAGTGGTCGGCAGCCAGTTCAAATGGGAATTCCGCTATCCGGGTAAAGATGGCCCCGGGGGCAAGGGCATATTCGGTAAAAAATATTTTAAGAACACCAATGAGGCCAAAGGGAACCCGCTGGGCCAGCTATGGGATGACCCGGCCAATCATGATGATGTGTATGTGAGCGGAGAGGCGATGCACCTGGTGGTCAACAAACCGGTAAGGCTGATCATCGGCGCCAAAGATGTGATACATGATGTGGGGCTTGCCCATTTCAGGATGAAAATGGATGCGGTGCCCGGCACCCCCACCACGATGTGGTTCACCCCCACCAAGACCAGCAAGCAGATGATTGAAGAAAGCGGGAATCCCAATTTTGTGTATGAAATATCCTGCGACCAGATGTGCGGCAAGGGACATACCGGTATGCGGGGAACGATCATTGTGGAATCACAGGAAGAATTTGATGCCTGGATGGTGACCAAAAAACCGCAGTACCTGGTAGCTAACCCGGACAAGGATCCATCAGCGCCAAAAGATACTGCTGCTGCCAAACCAGTGGCCGTTAACACGAACCAATAAAAGAACTAAAAGCAACAGCAGTTGCGTTAAAATAAAAGATTATGAGTGCAATGAATGTGCATCCCGAAGTGGTAACATCGCATGAGGTTCATCATGATGAGCATCATGTGCACCACCACAAAGAAACATTTATCACCAAATACATTTTCAGCCAGGACCATAAGACCATCGGCAAGCAGTTCCTGATCACCGGTATCATATGGGCCATCATTGGCGGTTTGTTTTCTGTGCTGTTCAGGTTGCAGTTAGGGTATCCTGACCAGACATTCCCCATACTGGAAACTGTTTTTGGAAAATTTGCTGAAGGCGGCCGTATTACAAATGAGTTTTATTATGCATTAATTACAATGCATGGAACAGTGCTGGTGTTTTTTGTACTGACAGCTGGACTAAGCGGTACTTTTGCCAACATTCTTATCCCCCTGCAGATCGGGGCAAGGGATATGGCCTCGCCTTTCCTGAACATGCTTTCTTACTGGTTTTTCTTTATGGCCAGTTGTGTGATGATCTCCTCACTGTTTATTTCAACAGGCCCTGCTTCGGGCGGATGGACGGTTTATCCGCCACTCAGCGCTTTAGGACAAGCTGCTGAAGGGTCCAAGCTGGGGATGGACTTGTGGATCGTAAGTATGGCCTTGTTTGTGGTGTCGTCATTGCTCGGCGGTCTTAACTATATATCTACGATCCTGAACATGCGGACAAAGGGCATGAGCATGACAAGAATGCCGCTAACTATCTGGGCGGTGTTCTTCACTGCAGTATTGGGGGTATTGTCTTTCCCGGTGCTATTATCCGGATTGATATTATTATTATTTGACCGCAACCTCGGCACCAGTTTTTACCTGAGCGATATTGTAATAAATGGGGAAGTGTTGCCAAATGAAGGCGGCAGCGCCATCCTGTTCCAGCACTTGTTCTGGTTCCTGGGGCATCCGGAAGTGTATATCATCCTGCTGCCGGCGATGGGCATGGTGAGTGAGATATTATCTGTGAACAGCCGTAAACCCATCTTTGGTTATATGGCCATGCTGGGCTCACTGTTCGCCATCACCATACTTGCTTTCCTGGTCTGGGCGCACCACATGTTTGTAACGGGGCTGAACCCCTTCCTCGGCTCTATATTCGTGTTGCTGACGCTGCTGATAGCGGTGCCATCGGCCATCAAGGTATTCAACTGGCTCACCACGTTGTGGAGAGGTAATATACGGCTGACACCGGCCACTCTTTTTGCCATTGGATTTGTGAGCTTGTTCATTTCGGGCGGACTCACTGGTATCTGGCTTGGAAATTCCACTATTGATATTCACTTGCATGATACCATGTTTGTGGTGGCGCATTTCCATATTGTGATGGGGGTAGCTTCCATGTTTGGCATGTTTGCCGGGGTATATCACTGGTACCCCAAAATGTTTGGCCGCTACCTGAACAGCACATTGGGTTATATCCATTTCTGGGTAACGATGGTAGGTGCCTATCTTATTTTCTGGCCCATGCACTACGAAGGGCTGGCAGGTATGCCACGCCGCTACCTGGATAAAAGCAGTTGGGTCTCCTTCACCCAATTTGGTGAACTGGATAAAATGATCACCGTTGTTTCCATCATTGTATTTGCGATGCAACTGATGTTTGTGTTCAATTTCTTCTATTCTATTTTCAAAGGAAGAAAAGTAACGACACAAAATCCCTGGGGCGCCAATACACTGGAGTGGACAACCCCCATCAGGCCCGGTCATGGTAACTGGGAAGGCGAGATACCCGAAGTGCACAGGTGGCCCTATGATTATGGAAAAGACGGAAGGGAATTCATTCCGCAAACAGAACCGGTGGGGGAGAATGAGAGCAAACATTAAGGTCCCCTAAATCCCCCGCATGGGGACTTTTGGAACCCGATAGTTCTTAAATTCTTTAGAGCAGTTGGCGTTTTGTTGTAAGAATAAAAGCTGTATAAAACCCCGAAGGGGTTAAATATAAATAGCCCCGGATGAAATCCGGGGGATGGAGAGGAAAGTTGTTTCCGAACCCCGCAGGCCCGCCCGGATGATCGGCCGGACGGGGGTTCAACATTGATTAATAGAATTGGTGCAGTTGAAGTGTCCGCCAGTTGGCGGAAGCGACGATGCCCGGGGATCTGATGCTGATAAAATAAAAAAATTGTTCTTATAAAATACAGCGAAGGTGATGAAGAAGATTAAGGATTACATGATGTTGATAAAACCTTCGCTGAGTATCATGGTGGTGTTCAGCAGTGTGATAAGTTTTATGCTGACGAAAGGATATGATGCATACACCGACAAACTGTTCAGGATACTGATGCTCTTTGCAGGAGGGATGCTGGTAACAGGCAGCGCCAATGCCATCAACCAGGTGGTGGAGAAGGATACCGATGGGCTGATGAAAAGGACGGCAAAACGTCCGGTGGCAGCGGGACGTATGAGTGTGGCGGAAGGATGGGCATTTGCCATCATAACCGGGGCAGCAGGAGTTTTTATTTTAGGAAGTTCTTTTAATATGCTGGCGGCAGGGCTGTCGGCGTTCAGTTTGTTCCTGTACGCATTTGTTTACACACCGCTGAAGAAAATAAATTCAATAGCAGTGCTGGCAGGTGCGGTTCCGGGTGCTTTGCCCTGTTTGATAGGCTGGGCGGCAGGCAACAATAATTTGTCGCTGGGCGGATGGATACTGTTTGCCTTTCAGTTCTTCTGGCAGTTCCCCCATTTCTGGGCGATAGCCTGGGTGGCACACAGGGATTATGCTGCTGCCGGTTTCAAATTGTTGCCGGCGGAAGAAGGGCCCACAAAGTTCACGGCACTGCAGACCATTATTTATTCACTGCTGCTGGTGCCGGTTACCGTGGCGCCTTATTATACAGGGATGTGCAGCTATGATGATGTGAGCGGGATGATAAGTATAGCGCTGGTGGCCCTGGCCAATATGTTTATGATAACAAGATGTTTGACTTTGTACAGGAAGATGGATGTGGGTTCAGCAAGGAAAGTGATGTTTGGAAGCTATATGTACCTGCCGGTGGTGATGCTGGCGTGGTTATTAAGTAAAGTATGATAAATAAAAAGTCAAAATTCAAAAATCAAAACCCCCGCAGTAGTAGCAGGGCCCCGTTTTTTTGACTTTTTAATTTTGAATTCTGATATATGAGTACTGTGAGCATGGAACAAAAAAAGAAAATGCACCCCCACAAGTTTACACTGTGGGTGGCGATAGCAAGCATACTGATGATGTTTGCCGGGCTGACAAGTGCATTTATTGTAAAGAGCAACCAGACCAACTGGGTGCCGGTGGTGATCCCGAAATTGTTCTGGGTCTCGACGGCGGTGATAATGATAAGCAGTATAACGGTGCAGATGGCTTTACGTTCTTTCAAACAAAGGGAGATGCAGCAATACAGGATGCTGATTGGGGTGACGCTATTATTAGGAGTAGCTTTTGTAGTGCTGCAGTGGCTGGGTTTTCAGCAACTGTGGCAGCAGAACATCACATTTAAAGGCGGTGGCGCCGGGCAGTTTTTGTATGTAATTTTCGGCCTGCATGCCATACATGTGGCAGGCGGGATCATTGCTTTGCTGGTGATGTTCATCAAAGCGTTTGCCGGAAGAATAAAACTGTATAGTTCCGTGCCGGTGGAAGTGGCGGCCACGTACTGGCATTTTGTGGACCTGCTCTGGCTGTATTTATTAATTTTCTTTTTAGTGATTGGATAAATGGTTGCTTAGGTGAGAGGCTTTTTTGTTGCAGAGTATTTGGATTTTTGATTTGAATTTTATTTGGTTCTTGTTTTTTGAAATTTAGATTTTTAACAATAGTTATGTCAACAACAACAGTACATCAGACCAAATGGTGGAGCGGAGGCAAGAGCCCTTTCAATCTGGAGTATGGCAAGCTGATGATGTGGTATTTTCTGATGAGTGATGCCTTTACCTTTGGCGCCTTTTTGATATCGTATGGTTCCATCCGCTTCAGCCAGAATTTCTGGCCCGACCCCAACGTAGTATTCAATGCATTTCCCGGAGCCGGTCATGCTAACCTGCCGCTGGCATTTGTGAGTGTGATGACATTTATTTTGATCATCAGTTCTGTGACGATGGTGCTGGCTGTGCATGCAGGGCATAAGGGCGACAGGGCAGGTGTAGTGAAATGGATGTTCTGGACGATCATCGGCGGACTTGCTTTCTTAGGCTGCCAGGCTTGGGAGTGGCATCACCTTATTACAGGCGAGCATGCAGTGCTGGTCGATGGCAAATACCTGGACGTGGTCGGGCAAACAATGGGCGGCAACCCCTGGGGGCAATTAGTGGAAGACAACGCTAAACTGACTGCTGCACTGAACGCCACACCACATGAAGCATTGGTGAACCTGGTCCACAGCCATGACCATTCTCATTCGCTGCAGGAGCTGGCCGCCAAATCGGATACAGAACTGCGGGGAATGGTGAACCTGGCTGAAATGCATATCCGTGAAAAAGGGCCCATTGCCTTCGGCGGTTATTTTTATGGTATCACCGGTTTCCACGGCTTCCATGTGTTCTCAGGAGTCATCATCAATATCATCATGCTGCTGATGGCACAGAAGGGTGTGTTTGAAAGAAGAGGCCATTACCTGATGATTGAAAAGGCGGGACTGTACTGGCACTTTGTGGACCTTGTATGGGTATTTGTGTTTCTTTGTTTTTATTTAATATAGAAAATCCCAGTAACAAATTCCAAATCCCAAATAAGGGCAGTTGGGATTTGTGATTTGTGAATTTGTAATTTAAAATAGTTTATGCAACATCCGGCATTTGAAGAAGTAACCATTCATCATCATCATGCTGATGATTCGACCTTTAAGAAAAAAGTGATCAGGACCACGGTCATTCTGTCCATTGTGACTGTGATAGAACTGGGGCTGGGACTGACATTGTATGCCCTGCAACTGCCCGACGATTTCCGCAGGCTGCTGATAAAGGGGGTTATTATTATTCTTTCGCTGGCAAAGGCCTTTTACATTGTATCCGTATTCATGCACCTGGGCGATGAGATCAGGAACATGATCATGACCATCGTGGTACCGCTGATGCTGTTTATCTGGTTCATCATCGCTTTTGTGACGGATGGCAACTCGTACAAAAACCTGCGCAATAAATACGACCCGCATTTTAAAGAGACTACCATGCCCAAAGAACATCACAAAACGGAGAAACCAGGGGCATTACCGGTGGAGAAAAGCGGAAAAGACTAATTGACCTTTGTCATAAAAAAACCAGAACCATTAAACCCATTTCCAAGTAAAGGAAAGGTTTGATGGTTTTTTTATCAGGCCTTTTTTGAAATAAAATACTGTGAACACAAAAGCATTATATGCCATTATGCTGGCGCTGCTGCTGCCGCTGACAGCTTACTTTATTGTAAAAAGAAAAAGCGATCATGCGGTAATCATGCCCCCCCATTACCACCAGGATACGGTGCTGCAGGTAATAAAAAAAGGGAAGAAGGCAACTGATACCGTATGGCACCGGGTAAGTAATTTTTCGCTGACCAACCAGGAAGCAAAAACAGTAACATGGGACAGCCTGAAAGGCAAGATCATTATTGCGGACTTGTTCTTTACCCATTGTCCCACCATCTGCCCGGGTATGACAAAGAACATGAAACGCCTGGCCGAATCCATACATAGCGGCAAAAGGGTGGGAGACAAAAGCAACAAGCTGGTGCACTTCATTTCCTTCAGCATTGACCCTGAACGGGATTCGGTAGAACGGCTGAAATACTGGGCCAGTCGCTTCCAGATAAACCCGGACAAATGGTGGCTGCTGACAGGGGATAAGAAAACGATTTATGACCTGGCCATCGGCGAAATGAAAATATTTGCAGAGGATGGGAAAGGTGTTGACACCAGTTTTATACACAGCGACAAATTTGTGCTGATAGACAGCAACCGGCATGTGCGGGGCTATTATGACGGGCTGGATTCGGTTTCACTGGCAAAACTGTCCAATGACCTGCTCCTGCTGACGATGGAAAAAGACCCCAATAGAAAAAGTTTTTTTGAAGGCAAGCTGCAGTTCATTGCTGTTGTTTTCCTGCTGACGATATTTGGCGTGGGGCTTCTTTTATTTTTGTTGCGAAAAAGACAATAAGAAATGTTACGGGCTGTTTGGAAAAAGAATGACAAAAAAGCAAAGATTCTCATCTTCAGTTTTTCGGCCGTGCTGTTTGCTGCAGTGATGGCGCTGGGCCGGGTGAAACTGGAGGTGAACCTGGGGTTTGATGTGCACCTGTTTGCCAAAGCCAATGCCATCATCAATAGTTGTGTGGCAGCACTGCTGATAATTGCACTGGTTGCCGTGAAAAGCAAAAGTTATACCCTGCACCGGAACCTGATGATGACCGCCATGTTTTTGTCGGTGTTGTTTTTAATGAGCTATATCTGTCATCACCTGTTTGCCGGGGAAACAAGGTTTGGGGATATGAACCATGATGGTATTGTTACTGACCTGGAAAAAGCAGCAGTTGGCAGCAGCCGGATGATCTATTATATCCTGCTTGGCACTCATATCCCTTTGGCCGGCATTATTCTTCCTTTTATACTCTTCTCTGCTTACCGGGCACTCACCGGTGAATTTGATAAGCACAAAAAACTGGTCCGTATAACCTGGCCGGTCTGGTTTTATGTGGCGGTGACGGGGGTGCTGGTGTATTGGATGATCAGCCCGTATTACAATTGATAGCCGTTAACAAATAATTTATTTCACCCCTTTGTTACATACTTTTTGCAAAGGCAACTGCTGTTAAACAGATTAGTGTTGAAATATTTCTGTGAAAAATCCTGCGCAGGCAGGATTTTTTTGTTTTTATATAAACGTTCGCTTTAGAAGATGAAAAATGTACCGGCGTAAACCTGGGCTAATGGATTTTATCATTGCATTTTTCTAGTGAATCACCCACACTTCATTTCCTTTCAGCAATTTGTCAAGGTCAGCGGGTTTTTTGGCTTTGGCATCTTCAATTTGTTTCGCCATAACATCCTCATAGCAGGGGCGATCCGTTTGGTAAAACACACCAAAGGGGCGGGGAAGATGGCTTTCAGATGCCGGGTTGTCAAATATGCGGGTTAATATCTGGGCTTTGTAAATGTCTGCTTCATCATGTACCCACAGTTCATCGGCGCTGTGCCCGTTTTTGAGATCAACAACTATTGGCTTAAAGCCATCAAGCTTGATTCCTTTATCAGCGGCAGCGCCGAATATCAGCGGCTTGTCCTGCTCCAGGAAAAGTGTTTCCTGTGCCTTGGTTCCTTTCTCGGTAAAGATTTCAAAGGCGCCGTCATTAAATATGTTGCAGTTCTGGTATATCTCTAAAAAAGATGCCCCTTTGTGCTGGTTGGCCCTGATCAATGATGCCTGTAAGTGCCTGGGGTCACGGTCCATCGTTCTTGCCACAAAAGTGGAATCGGCCCCAAGCGCCAGTGCCAGCGGGTTAAAAGGATGGTCAATGCTTCCCATCGGGGTGCTTTTGGTAATTTTGTTTTCTTCCGAAGTGGGGGAGTACTGTCCTTTGGTGAGTCCGTATATCTGGTTGTTAAAGAGCAAAACATTCACATCAAAATTCCTGCGCAGCAAATGAATGGTATGATTGCCGCCGATACTCAGCCCGTCGCCGTCGCCGGTTACGATCCATACACTCAGTTCGGGCCTCGATGCTTTCAGCCCTGAGGCTACGGCTGTTGCCCTGCCATGGATGGAATGCATGCCATAAGTGTTCATATAATAAGGGAAACGGCTGCTGCAGCCGATACCCGAGATGATGACAATATTTTCACGGGGTATGCCGAGGGTGGGCATCACTTTTTGCACCTGCGCCAGAATGGAATAATCGCCGCATCCGGGGCACCAGCGTACTTCCTGGTCGGTGACAAAATCCTTGGCAGTAAGGGCCGGGGCTGTGGTAACTTCACTCATACGGTTATGTATTCGTACAAATTTAAGTAAAGAAAAGTCTTAATTTTCATTTTTACCGGGGTTCTCCGGAAGAAGACGGGTGACTGCCGTTATAGATTTTGGATACCCGGATGCCACGGTACCATAATTTTTGACGTCTGAGCAGGTATGATGCATAAAAGTAAAATATCAGTGTTGCTTGGCCTTTCCGCCTTTGTGCTGTTAGGAGTGGCTGCCGTTAAAGCCCCCTATCAAAAAGAAAGGAACCTGAAAATACTGCCCAAAGACATCAGTGACCAGAAACTTGACAGCATCATGGAAAGCTATAATGTGGCGCTGGGGGTGAAATGTGAATTTTGCCATGTGCCGGTAAAGGGGTTTAAAGACAGCCTTGATTATGCTTCAGATGCAGAACCCATGAAAGAAGAAGCGAGGAAAATGATGCGGATGGTGATTGATATCAACAGGAATAATTTCTGGTATAATAAAAACGAACGCCCCGAATACCTGAAAACAGTAACCTGCCGGCATTGTCACCGGGGCGAACCTTTTCCGCCCGAGTACTAGCCAGAGTCTTTTTTACACGACTTCAGCCATTCTTTAATGCCTTTTACAATTTGCCTTGCCACGGCTTTATGAAAGTCAGGATTGAGGATTAGCATTTCATCTTCTTTATTACTCAGGAATGCCACTTCCACCAGGCAATTAGGATAATCCGTTGGTCCGTTTAAGGTAAAATTGAAACTGCCGATATTTCCAAAATCAACGAGGCCCAGTTCCAGCATGCTTTCCTGAATGTATTTCGTAAGCGGACGAAAACCAATATACCGGTAATACGTACTTACCCCGCGGATGCTGTCTCTTACCGATGAATTAAGATGTATGCTGATCAGGAAATCAGGGTCTTCTTTTTTTACCATCTCCACCCGTTCAGTCATGCTCAGGTCGGTATCTTTATCTCTTGTCATGTAAACCAGGGCCCCATTTTCTTTCAGCTCTTTTTCCAGTTCCCTGGCGATAAGCAGTGTGTATTTCTTCTCCTGTATTTTGCTGAGGACACCCGTGGCCCCGGTGTTGCTGCCGCCATGACCCGCATCCACCGCAATTTTCATTTTTTCTATGTCTAAATCAGCGGGTTGCCGCTTTACCTTTATCACTAATCTTTTTCCAACGTAGTAAATGCTGTATCCCCAGTGCTGCTCATGCTCCAGTTCGATGGTGATGCGGAATACATCATCTTCCGGTTGTTCATGGTAAACATTTTTTATCTCCTTCAGCGATGTTCGCTGTGTGATCCAGTTGGTATTACTGGTGGCCCCGAAGACATCCACCACGATCCTGGAAGGGTTGATAAGCTGTATACTCCGGTAAGGCAGTTTTTCATCCAGCGATACTGCCACAGAATCATAATTTCCGTTGCCTGCAACGATCCAGCTGCTGGTAAGATAATAGGACTGAAGTTTGACACTGCTGTCTTTTGTGAAATTTGTTTTAGGCAGATAAGCAAAATGGTTCTTTGATAACTGCACTTTGTAATTGATGATAGTGCTGTCCACTACATTTACCACAACTCCTGTATCAAGAAAAGTCATTTTGGCTCCGCCAAGCCGGTCCGTACCCAGGCCATATTCCAGGTATGGAAATGAGCCGGTAGTTTTACCGGATAAGGGGAAATCATTATTGACTGTCAACGTTTGTGCCGGGGCCCAAAAACACCCGAAAGCAATGACAAAAAAAGGGAATCGTAACATCACAGCAAGTTAACATAAAAACACCCGGCAGCCATTCCAGTAATATTACGGCGGGGCCACATGGTTTTACTGAATTTTGGTATAAACTCTTAACGGCAAGCACTATATGAATATCATGCCCGTTAATATTGCAGACGGAATTGCTGCCCGGTAATATCCGCCTGAATCTTTATCCTTAGAAAAACCAATAGAGTATGACCTGGAATTCTGTCATGGGCATAGTCGCATCCGTTGCCCTTTTCTGTCCCGTCTTTTTCATCCTTGTTTTACGCCTGGGTACATACAGAACTTTCCCCGCATTGCTGTTTTATTATGCCGGTGTGTTTGTTTATAACCTGATGACGGAGGATTACATTACTGCAGGCCCGGAAGTTGTACGATACTGGGGATTGATCAACAACCTGCTGGATACACCGCTGATGCTGACCTTTCTTGTGTACTTCAGTACATCTGCCGCTTTTACAAAACGCATCAAAATACTGATCGGGGCCTTTCTTCTGTTCGAAATACTGGTGCTTGCCTTCATTGGGCTGAACACCGGTGCAATAACGGTAATATTGGGCCCCGGCATCCTGGTGCTGATTGGCCTTTGCCTGTATTTTTTTATCCGGCAAACCAAGATCGCCATCCTGCACCGGAAAGCTGCAGGCAAAGCGCTGATAGCGGCTGCACTGCTGTTTGCCTACGGTTGTTATGGCATCATTTACCTGATGTATTATATTTTTAAAACCCCGTATGTTGCCGATGCTTTCCTGGTTTTTTTCCTGGTGGTAACCGTTTCCTCGCTGCTGGTAAGCGCCGGTATCATCATTGAAGAAAAAAGAATCCGTAAACTGAATGAGCTTAAAATAGCCCGCCGGGAACTCTCCGATATGTATGCCAATGAAAAAAAGGCTGCTCCCTTGCAGAGAACAGCCATGTTAGATTTTGACCGGGAGCAGTGGAATTAATAGCAATACCTTCCTTCTGAAATCATCCTGTCCGCAATTCTTCTTCTTGCGTCTTTGCTGTTGTACGGTTCTGCTTTGGTAAATCTTTTCAGCCCCATCAGTATCATCCGCTGTTCATCACCATCGGCAAATGAGTTAATAGCATCTTTACCTGCTTTATTTACATTATCGGCGACATCATACAGATATGTTCTCATGATGTCAATATGATGCTGGCAGGCGGCTTCTCCTTTCTCTTCCATCATTCTCATTACCCTCAGCAATACACTTTCGGCATTGTAAGTCTGGATGGCCATATCAGCGAGGTTCATCAGCACTTCCTGTTCGGCTTCAATCTTCATCATCAGCTTTTGTACTGCCGCTCCCGCAGCCATCAGGATGGCTTTTTTAAGATTGGCCACTAATTTTTTCTCTTTAGCAAAAGGAGCTTCATCTTCAGCCCCAAAATCCGGAATGCTCATCAGTTCTTTTTGTACTGACATGGCCGGCCCCATCAGGTCAAGGCGGCCGCCCATGGCTCTTTTCAGTGTCATATCCAGTGTGAGCAGGCGGTTTATTTCATTGGTACCTTCATAAATGCGGTTGATGCGGCTGTCGCGGTAGGCTCTTGAAGCATTATATTCGGCGCTGAAGCCGTTTCCGCCATGTATTTGCACGCCTTCATCCACTACATAATCCAGGGCTTCGCTTCCATCAACCTTGAGCATGGCACATTCAATGGCATATTCTTCAGCTGCACCAAGTAATGATTCATTGAAGGGTTTGCCTGCCGCCATCAGCTCATGTTCTTTGTCGCCAATCCATTGTGCAGTGCGGTAGAGGGCACTTTCTGCCACAAAAACACGGATGGCCATTTGGGCCAGTTTGAATTTGATAGCGCCGAAATTAGAGATCGGCTGCTTGAATTGTTCTCTTGTTTTGGCATACTCTACAGAACCCGTAATAGACCGTTTGGAACCACCGATAGCGGCAGCTGCCAGTTTCAGCCGGCCAATGTTCAATATGTTGAATGCGATTTTATGGCCCTTGCCAATTTCACCTAACAGGTTTTCGGCCGGTACTTTACAATCCTGGAAGTATAACTGAACGGTGGACGAGCCTTTAATACCCATTTTATGTTCTTCGGGTCCCTGTGTAAATCCTTCCGTACCCCTTTCTACAATAAAGCCGGTGAATTTATCGCCATCCACTTTAGCGAATACAGTATAAACATCGGCAAAACCTCCGTTGGTGATCCAGCACTTCTGCCCGTTCAGTATATAATGTTTGCCATCGGCGCTCAGCTTAGCCGTGGTTTTAGCTCCAAGGGCATCGCTGCCACTGTTAGGTTCGGTGAGGCCATAAGCTCCTGTCCACACACCACTGATGAGGTTGGGAATATATTTCCGTTTTTGCTCCGGGGTGCCGAAATACAGGATAGGCAATGTACCGATACCTGTATGTGCAGCAATGGCAACAGAAAAGGAATGCCCTGCTCCAAGATATTCATTAACGATGGTGGATGTCACAAAGTCTTTTCCCAGCCCTCCGTACTCTTCCGGAAAAGAAGCAGCCAGCAGACCCTGCTCACCCGCTTTGCCAACCAGGCTTTTCATCAGTCCCGGCTCCAGGTTGTCAATACGGTCGAGAGCAGGATAAATTTCTGCATCCAGGAACTGGTTGCACATATCCCTCACCATCAGTTGTTCCTCCGTAAACTGTTCGGGGGTGAATGTTTCAAAAGGCGATGATTCTTTCACCAGCCATTCGCCACCTTTCAGTACTGTTGTTACTGCTGCTGTAGTGCTCATTCTTCAGAATTTAAAAGTTTAATAGTTTAAAGTTGTATGCTGCTATTTTTCATTTCCTATTTCAGGTTATCATACACCACCTGTAACACTTCTTTGCACACATCTACTTTTTCTACCGGTACAGTTTCCAGCGCTTCATTTAATGTCTCTTCTGCCAGCACCATTGTTTCTTCCTGCAACTTCTGCGCCTGTTTGGTCAGGTATATCATATTAATCCTTCTGTCATTTTCAGAAGCTACCCGTTTAACGAGGTTCAGTTTTTCCAGGTTATCCACTAAACGGGTAATGCTGGGTTTGTCACGGAAAGTGGCATTGCATAATTCCTGCTGGCTGATGCCTTCCTGTTTCCACAAATGGTACAACACACTCCACTGCTCAATAGTGATGCTCAGCCCGGCGGTGTTAAATTTCTTTTGCAGCCTCCGGGCAATGGCCGTAGAGGCTTTTCCGGTAATAAAGCTGTAGAGTTCGCCTTTCTTAAATTGGTTGTTTGGCATATAGTTGTTTGTGCAACTATCCAAAATTAGTCTTATTTTTGAATCGTCCAAGTTTATTTATTGTAAAAAATAAGGGTAATGGTTCAGGGTCTTTTCAGTTACAACGGTTCCCGTATTGCCTGGTACCGGTATGGCACAGGGCCCCGTACCCTGCTTTGTTTTCATGGTTATGGGGAAGAGGGAACAGTTTTCAGCTTCCTGGAAAAATATATTGGCCATCAATACACTATGTATGCCATTGACCTTCCTTATCATGGTAAAACAGACTGGAAAGAAAGCATTGTTTTTACCAGCACAGGCATGCTCACAATCATTGACGGAATTGTGGATGGAAGTTATAATAAACTGTCTTTGCTCGGCTTCAGCCTTGGCGGCCGGGTGGCGCTTGGTCTGTATCAATCCCAACCCGATCGGATTGAAAAACTAATCCTGCTTGCTCCCGATGGGTTTAAAATTAATTTCTGGTACTGGCTTTCCACACAGACAAGGTTGGGGAATAAATTCTTTGCTTTTACCATGAAACATCCCGGCTGGTTCTTCGGTTTTTTGAAGCTGCTGAACAAGGTGAAGCTGATCAACGCCAGTATTTTCAAATTTGTGGATTATTATATCAGCAACCCTGAAGTGAGAAGACTTTTATACACCCGGTGGACTACGCTCCGGAAAATAAAACCTGATCTGGCTGAAATAAAAGACGACATCCGGCGGCATTCAACACCAGTACGGTTGCTGTATGGAAAGCATGACCGCATCATTCTGTCGTCAACAGGGGAGAAGTTTAAAAAAGGGATTGATGAGTACTGCACCCTCACAGTTATTCCATCCGGTCACCAGGTACTGCATGAAAAACATGTAGACGACATCGTCCGGGGTTTACTGGTTTAGAATTAGATTTGTTCTGTATGGTTCTCCTGGTTATATGTGCCGTATTATTTGCAGCTTATTCGCTGCTGGTATTATACTATTGGCATAGCTGGACTTCTGTGCCGGTAGCTGATTTACGGTCTGGTGTGGTTTCAGAAAAAATATCAGTTGTTATTCCGGCAAGGAATGAGGAAGGAAATATTGGAAAATTACTTGAAGCACTTCAACAACAAACGTACCTTAAGGAACCGGTTGAAGTAATAGTGGTGGATGACCATTCAACGGACAATACTGCCGGAACGGTGAAAAAATTTGCAGGCATCAAACTCGTTTCATTAGAAGGGGAGGGCATTAATTCTTATAAAAAGAAGGCGATTGAAAAAGGCATTGCCAAAGCTGCAGGAGAACTGATTGTAACCACCGATGCCGACTGTGTGCCCGGTCCGGACTGGCTTAAAACAGTTGCAGGATATGCAGTAGAAAAGAAAGCCGTATTTGTTGCAGCGCCTGTTGCCATCAACTGCAACTCATCGGTGCTGCAAATGTTCCAGGCGATGGATTTTATGGTATTGCAGGCGATAACGGGTGCTGTAGTTTATAAGAAGCAGCTGACGATGTGCAACGGAGCTAATATCGCCTATTCAAAGAAAGCTTTTAATGAACTGAATGGTTTCAGCGGGATTGACAGCATTGCCTCCGGTGATGATATGCTGCTGATGTATAAGATATGGAAACGGTACCCTGATGGGGTCGCTTACCTGAAATCAAAAGAAGCGATAATGGTCACACAGCCACAGAAAACATGGAGGGAATTCCTGAATCAGCGGATACGCTGGGCCAGCAAAGCCGGCAAGTACCAGGATAAAAGATTTTTCCCGGTACTGTTATTGGTTTACTTGTTCAATCTCTCATTCCTTGCCCTGATGGCCGCAGGATTTTTTAATTCTCAATACTGGCTGTACCTGGCAGGGCTTTGGATTGGTAAGACAGTTTCGGAGCTGCCGTTATTCTGGTCGGCTGCTTCTTTTTTCAATAAACAATGGGCACTAAAACTTTTTTTCTTTTTTCAGCCCCTGCATATTGGTTACACAATTATCTCCGGCTTATTCGGGCAATTCGGAAAGTATCAATGGAAAGGGAGGGTGGTGAGATAATAGGAATTCCTCTTTTCAACCTAACTTTCCTGCATGGGCAGCAACCAATCATTCTCACAGGCAGCATGGCGCAGGCTCCGGAAAAATAAAGGAGCGGTATTTGGCCTGGTGATTATTTGCCTCGCCGCGTTAGTCGCCATTTTCGCTTACTTCATTGCGCCCGACCCGTCACCATTTGCCAACCGTATTATAGTTGAGATAAACGGCCAGAAACCCGGTTACAAAAAAAGCTTTGTCAAAATCCGGAAGGAAAAAGATGTGGCTGCAAGCGGGTTTTTTAAACAAATGGTATCTGGAAGGGAAGATGCGTATCTGTACATACCTATTGACGGTTCTGAAAATAAGGGGGACAGCATTATTGTTCAAAAGTATATTGATGAGGGAGTGAATGAAAGAACAGCCTACCCTGTTTCGCAGACTGCTGCCAGCCCTGTAGTTACCCAAAAGTTTTTACTCGGGACAGATAAATACGGCCGTGATATTTTCAGCCGCATTATTGTAGGCACCCGTGTAAGCCTGAGTGTGGGGCTTATCACCGTCATCATTTCGCTGAGCATCGGCCTGGTATTAGGTTCGCTTGCCGGCTATTACCGCGGAAAAACGGATGATATCATTATGTGGTTCATCAATGTTATCTGGAGTATTCCCACTTTACTGCTGGTGTTTGCCATTACCCTGGCACTGGGCAAGGGTTTCTGGCAGGTGTTTATTGCAGTGGGGCTTACTATGTGGGTGAATGTGGCCCGGCTGGTGCGGGGACAAATACTTAGCGTAAGGGAGCTGGAATATGTGGAAGCCACCCGGGCACTGGGTTTTTCGGGCATAAGAACGATTGTAAAACATATCTGGCCCAATATTATGGGACCAGTAATGGTGATTGCAGCTTCCAATTTCGCATCTGCAATTGTAATAGAAGCAGGTCTCAGCTTTCTCGGCATAGGTGTGCAGCCGCCGCAGCCCAGCTGGGGGCTGATGATAAAGGAGAATTATAATTTCATCATTACGCAAAATCCTATGCTGGCCCTGGTGCCGGGATTTGCCATCATGCTGCTGGTTCTGGCTTTTAACTTATTGGGGAACGGCTTAAGGGATGCCCTTAATGTGAGGCAGGCTTAGTTTATTTTCTGGAGTACCTGTAACTCCCCGTCCAAACATTGCCTGGCTTGCTGTTCGATGTGACTTTTATTTCCACCAGGCATTGAATCAGCTGTGGTGTATTGGTAATGGAAAAATTACTGGTGGCTGCTGATGTATTACTGATAGTCTGGCTGAAAAACTGGATATTGCTCCCATCATCTCTTTTTGCTGTCACTTCTATTTTTACACCGCCGGAAGGCATGGCAGAAGTGATTGTTACAGTCAGGTCGAAAGGGCCGAACGAAGCCGCCTGAACTGATCCTGCCGGCGGATTGGTGGTTACCACAAGATTGGCCTCATTGGTGCCGCCGCCACCTCCCCCGCCGCTTTTTTTACAACCGGAAGAGATGATAAAAGAACTTATGAGAAAAGCAGCCATGCAGCGGATGATGAATTTCATACTGAATACTATTAAAATGATACAAGATAATTAAAAAAACAGAAGGGCTACCCAAAAATTTTTACCTGCCGGTTAAAGCTTTCTTCCAGTGAAATGAATGTTTCGGTGCGTTCAATACCTTTTATTTTCTGTAACTGATCATGCAGTACAAAGCGCAGCTGGGTGATGTCTTTGCAGACGATTTCTGCAAACATGCTGTAATTACCCGTGGTATAATTAAGCCGGACAATCTCAGGGATTTTCTGCAGTTCTTTGGCCACTGTGTCATAGAGCGAACTTTCTTTCAGGTAAATGCCGATAAAGGCGATAACATCATAGCCGAGTTGCTTCAAGTCTGCCTTCAGCCTCGTACCTTTAACCACTCCGGCTTCCTGCAGTTTTTTGATACGTACATGTATGGTGCCGCCGGAGACAAACAGTTTCTTTCCAAGTTCTGCGTAGGAGACCTCAGCATTCTCCATCATGTGGTGAATTATCTGCAGATCGAGTTTGTCAAGATTTAATTTAGCCGCCATTTTCAAATTGATTTTAGAAAAATTTAATAATAATTACCAAATATTTGAATAATTTCTATAATTTCAAAATTTTCATTAGAAAATTTGGAATAAAACACTCCTTTCGCCTACTTTTGTGTCATCAAGCTCTTGATAATATTGTGGGGTGATGAAATGGCGAAAGCCCACCTTCGCTAAAGCTACGGTGGGCCAGCCCGGCAGACATGCCCTCTTGTCTCGGGGGTGGGGAAAACAGGATAAACGTAGTATAGAGCCGTTCCGGCATTACAGTCGGGACGACCAGGGTCGACCACTGAACTTTGTGCTACAGCTAACTGCCCCGTGAAGGTTCGAACCCTTCCCCTACAGCACTGTAAAAGCCTTTCTGAAGAATCAGAAGGGCTTTTTTGTTTCAGCTACCTTTGCCGCCCATGGGCCAGAAAAAACTGATACGGTTTGCCGAACTGGACATACTTCCCAACGTACTGCAGTTTCCCAAAGAGATGCAGGGCGGCTGGGCCAGTTTTTTTAAGAATACTAATCCCATTACCCTCGAACTGGCTTGTGGCAAAGGTGAATATGCGGTGGGGCTCGGGGCATTATTTCCTCAACGGAATTTCATCGGCATTGACCTCAAAGGCAACCGCATTTGGGTGGGGGCTAAAAAAGCATTGAAAGAAAATCTGGCCAATGTAGTTTTTCTGCGAACCCAGATTGACCAGGTGGATGAATACTTCGGAAAAGATGAAGTGAGTGAGATCTGGATAACATTCCCTGATCCCCAGCTCCGGATGTCGAAGGCAAAAAAAAGACTGACGCATCCAAAATTTCTCCGCCTGTACCAGCAATTTCTTATTCCGGGTGGTTTAGTACACCTGAAAACAGACAGCCCGGTATTGTATGAGTTTACCAAAACAGTAATTGATATGTATGGATGCCACCTGCACAGGGATATAAAGGATATTTACAACGAAGAAAAAACTCCGGATGAACTGAAGATAAAGACACATTATGAGTCGCTGGACATTGCCGGGAGCAACCGGGTACATTATTGCTGTTTCTCTTTACCGCACAACCTGGGCGATAAAGAAAAAGATGCTGCGCTGAAAGAAAAACTGAACGAACATGAACAATCTGACTGAAGGGCTGCATTATTATTTCAATGAAGACGGATATGTGGTGCTGACGGAACATTATCACCTCGAAAGGGGATACTGCTGCAGTAATGGCTGCAAACACTGCCCCTACCAATATGAAAATGTTCCCGAACCTAAAAAAACAGAACTGCTGCTGGAAAAAGAAAACATAGGCTAAAATCACCTTCAGGTAATGCCAGTAAAAAAGAAACCATCAGAAAAAGTAAGGTCAGTAAAACCCTCCGGCAGCCGGGATGAAAGTTTCTTTGAGCTGGTGTACGAAGTGGCCCGCCAGATACCGAGGGGAAGGGTAACATCGTACGGGGCCATTGCCGCCTGCCTCGGCGCCAAATCATCTGCACGCATGGTGGGCTGGGCCATGAACGGGGCCGGAAGAATAAAACCTAAAGTGCCGGCTCATCGGGTAGTGAACAGGCTGGGAATACTATCGGGCAAGCATCATTTCTCTCCGCCGGGGCGCATGGAAAAATTATTAAAGAAAGAAGGAGTTAAGGTAAAGAATGACGAGGTGGTTGATTTTAAAAAACTTTTCTGGGATCCGGTGGAGGAACTGGGATTTTAAATTTTCAAAGCGCTTTATGAATAATGCAAACCCGGCTGATTTGCTGACCAACCGACAGAAAAATATTTGCGAATACGGCGGACTGTTTGGGGTGCTGCTGTCGCTGACTTGTTTGATTCAGCATTTAGTGGCAGCGATCCCCGGGCCCGTTACTAACCCGATGATACCGGCCTATACTTTCTGCATTGCAGGGTTTTTACTGCTTGGCCTGCAAAAAAGAATAGCGTTGATCTGGCTTATCATCAGCGCTGTGCTTTCGCTTATTATAGAATGGCGATGGATGACGCATTATTCTTTTTCCCTGGTTGTGCTGATGCTTTTTCTGTATCATGTCATCATCATCGTGGCGGTTTATGCCGAACAAATCCCCCGGAAACTGAAGCAAATGAAAGAAGCCAGGCAGTCGGAAGAAGATTTTTGGTCAGGGAAAGTATAAAAACGATTATAGTGGAACATCAGGCCAGTGAAGCCTCAAGCTCCCTCTCCGCATTCGCAAACACCCGTTTCTCTTTCCTTTTATACCACCATTTGGGCGCAGTTTTCTTCATCAGCGTATCAATATTGCGCATACCGATCAGGCTCCACATACCTTTTACTTTTCCGGCGATGGAAGGTTGCATGGCACGGAGGCTCATGGCGAATCCGCTTTCCAAATATTCCATATGATGCCAGTAACCCGCAGGCATAAATAATGTATCGCCGGGTTCCAGTACAAAATCAAAACCTTCCGCCAGTTTCAGGGCCGGGAATTTCTCATAATCAATTTTCCCGTTCACATAGTAGTTGGAAAAATCGGCCAGGCTCAGCACCTCCCAGGGTTTGCGGTAAAGTTTGTGCTGCTGATCATGCGGAAACATCAGCACCCTCTTTCTTCCGCCAAACTGTGTGTGCAGGATATGTGAGAGGTCAATATCATAATGCATATGGGTGATGCTGCCGGCGCCGCCGGTAAACAGCATCGGGTATTTTTTTACAAAACCCTTCATCAAATGTTCCGGCCAGGTAAAATCATTGATGAGTTGCGGGGCATGGTCAAAAATGTTGAACAGAAATATCCGCCAGGCGGCGGGACCTTTGCTGATCATATCAATATAATCCCCGAACAGCTTGTAATCATCGGCGCTGTTGACCGGGGTGTAGGCATCGCTTTTTACATTATTATAAATAGGTACTTTTTTATCACCCAGCAGTTGCCTGAAATAATCCCAGTTCCATTTGGAAAAAGCCGGCCAGCTATGCGCCAGTTTTTTGATGACAACAGGCACACCCGGCTCATAGAATTCTTTCTTAAACACCTCTGGGTCAATGGTATCAAAGGTGGCTACCGGCTTTAACTGCATGGGGGTTCTTTAGTTTTCGCAAAGATAAGCGCTGGTGAAAATACGAATTGCCGGGAAAATGGCAATTGTTATAAAAGGGGCCTTAAAACCTGATACCGCCGGTCAGGGCGGTATCTTTCCTTTCACAGATTCATGCTGTATATGGGGGCACTAAAAATTAATTTTATACCACCCGGTTGCGGCCATTGTGCCGGAAACGAAATGCATCCTCACCTTCGCGAAGCTTCGGCGGAGCAAGGCCGGCGGGTCTTTCTTTTTATTTTGTATAATCTCCTTTGTTCAAGCGGGGTAACGATGCCGTCCCATTGCATATTGCGCTGAACCATCCGGTAACGGATAATGTCCCGCTGCAACTGCAGTCTTTCTGTTGCTGTTATTACGGAGGATCTTAACCTGAGATCGACATTTCTCCGTTGAGCTGATGCGGCAGCGGTCAGCAGGAGCAATATAAAACAACAAAACAATACTTTTTTCATAGCTGATAAAATTCAGCAGTTAGACAAAATGATTGCCTCCGGGTTTAACGAAAAGGGAAATCCATTGTTAAAAAAGAAAGGGTTGTTCAGCCTTAAGGCGGAAAGTTTTACGGTGGTATTTACACTGGCCATACAGTTCAATAGCATAACGGTGTGCTATAGTTCCGTAGCCTTTATTATTACTCCAGCCGTATTGCGGGAACTCCTGATGCAGCTTCAGCATATACTCATCCCGGTATGTTTTGGCGAGGATGCTGGCGGCAGCTATGGAAGCATAAGTTGCATCGCCTTTAATAATGCAGCGGTGGGGAATCTTTTTATAGGAAATAAAACGGTTACCGTCTATCAGCAGCAGTTGTGGTTTCTTTTTTAAAGCAACAATGGCCTGGTGCATGGCTTTGAAAGATGCTTTCAGGATATTGATCTTATCTATTTCGTCGTTATCTATGCTTGCCACAGCAAAGTGAAGGGCTGATGATTCAATAACGGCCCGAAGTTCTGCCCTGTTTTTTTCTGTCACCTGTTTGGAATCGTTCAGCAGCGGGTGGGCAAAGTTTTTTGGTAAAATGACGACAGCGGCAAAAACCGGCCCGGCCAGGCAGCCACGACCGGCCTCATCGCAACCAGCTTCGGTTAATTCAGCCTGATAAAACGATTGCAGCATCTGGTTGCAATTTCATAAATATTATTCAACAAATACTGTTTCCGGCAAAACGGGTCGGCTAACTTTGCACCCGCATGGAAAAACAACTGAGCCAGCGTTCATCAAAACCTATCGCCATCTGGCTGTTAGTGGGGGTGGGAATGATTATTATTCAGATTTTGCTGGGAGGCATCACCCGGCTGACGGGTTCGGGGTTGTCTATCACTGAATGGGATGTAATTACCGGCACACTGCCGCCCATGAATGAGGCCAGATGGATCGCCGAGTTTGACAAATATAAACAGACACCCCAGTATAATCTCCTGAACTTTGATTTTACATTAAAGGATTTTAAATTCATTTTTTTCTGGGAGTGGTTTCACCGCTTCTGGGCAAGGCTTATAGGCGTGGTGTTCATTATCCCCTTTATCGTTTTCCTGGTCCAGGAAAGATTCAGGCCTTCGATGGTGAAACCAATGCTGATACTTTTCCTCTTAGGCGCATTGCAGGGGGCCATTGGCTGGATCATGGTGGCCAGCGGACTTTCAGGCGATGCCATTTATGTAAAACCTGCCCGGCTGGCCCTGCATTTTGTTTTTGCGCTGGGCCTGTTATGCTACACTTTCTGGTTTGCGCTGGAATTGCTGATGCCTGACGGAAAAAGAATTTCAGACAGCAGAAACCGAAAACTACTCATCGCTGTTATTATCATACTTACTGTGCAACTTATCTACGGGGCATTGATGGCAGGGTATAAAGCCGCCACTGCAGCACCCACCTGGCCCGACATCAACGGCCATATTATTCCTCCGGTGATGATGCAACAGGAAAGCGGCCTGCGAAACCTTATTGAAAATAAGATCACCATTCATTTCATTCACCGGGGGCTGGCCTACCTGCTGCTGCTGCTTATTGCGATACTTACCGTAAGGCTTTGCAGGATAAAAGATTCTTCATTGCTGAACAGAACCCGTTGGTGGCCCATGTTGCTGGTATTATTGCAGGTGGTTTTAGGAGTTGTTACCGTTCTCAGCAGTTTGAAGATAGTGCCTAACCGCTGGGGCATATTTGAATGGATGGCGCAACTGCACCAGCTGGCAGCCATGTTCCTGCTGCTTTCTCTTGTCTGGTTGTTGTTTATAGTGAAAAAGGAGAAGTAATAGCTTTGAAACAGGAATAAACCTGTTTGACATAGCAGGCAATAATCATTACTTTTAGGGAACAACCATTTTCCCATTCATGAAAACCTGGCTGAGAGGATTTTTTTATTCCTTCCCCGTTCAATTGGTCTTTCTGCACCTGCGGAAATACCAGGTGCTGCTGTTGTTCTGGATCATTCTGTTCAGCACCATCAACGGTTCGTTTATGAAAACATTCGGCGCCGATTCCCTTTACCTGGCGCCGGAATACCTCGGCAATGTAAACTCGTTGAGTGCAGCAATTGTCGGGGCCTCCATCGGCATGTTTATCATGAGCTGGAACATCGCTACATTCATATTGTTCAGCCGTCATTTCCGTTTTTTGTCGGCCACCACCAATCCTTTTTTGAAATACTGTATCAACAATGCAGTAATACCCGCCATATTCCTCCTGTTTTATTTCTTTAAAGCCTATCGTTTTGAACACTACAAGGAGCTAATACCCGTATCGGAGATTCTTTTTCTCAGCGGCGGGTTCCTCTGCGGGCTGATATTCATCCTGGCCGCCTCCTTCATTTATTTTTTCCGGGCCGACCGTTCCATCCTCCGCCGGATGATGCCCGTCATCCGGGATCCCCGTTCCTACATCACTCACCTGAGCCCGGTAAAGGAAGTATATCACGGTGCAGCCCTCATGAAAGTGGAGTGGTATTTCGAATCTCCCCTGAAACTGAGGAGGGTAAGAGATGTGTCGCACTATACCGATGAGTTTGTGGAATCCATTT
>JBQTHS010000103.1:0-12529 GCA_052389635.1 Bacteroidota bacterium
GGTATTGTAAAGCATCGTTAATGTAATCGGGCTGCTCACCGCATCTGTATAAAAATCAGGAACGGTTTAACGGGCAACCTGTAACTTTAATAATCGAAAATCTTTCATTGTATGACAGCTACCAGACCGGCCTTTATTTTTTTACTTCTTTGTACCAGCTTTTCAGTTGCTGCACAGAAAATTGTGTATTCAGATTATGAAAGAGAGGACAGCCGCAGGATGAGTTTTGATGTGGCCGGCAAGATAAACGGAAATTTCCTGGTGTATAAGAACACCAAAAACCGGCACTGGATAGTAGTGCTGGATAATGACATGCTGCAGGTGGGAAAAACGGAGCAGGAGTACATGCCCAAAGATGACCGGGTGATCAACACCGATTTCTTTCCTTATAATGATTTCTGCTATATCATATTCCAGTATCAGCGCAAAAATGTGGTGTATTGCATGGCTTCCCGCATTGACGGGAACGGAAAGCGGATCGGCGAGGTGATGGAGCTGGACACCAGCCATATCGGTTTCTCGGCCAACAACAGGATATACACGGTAATTACCAGTGAGGACAAAAGCAGGATTGGCGTATTCAAGATCAACAGCCGTAACAGGAGACTGTTTGTGATGACCACCCTGTTATATAACGACCAGCTGCAACTGCAGAAAAAAAGCCGCCTGGAAATACCTATGGAGGAGCGGACGGAAAACCTCGGTGATTTTACCCTGGACAATGAGGGGGATATGGTCTTCTGCAAATTCTTCAGGAACAGTAACGATAATATCAGCCGGGCCACCATGATGCTGAAGTATGCACTGGCAGATACACTGCTCACCCGTGACCTGGATATTGAAAAAACAATGCTGGATGAAATTCATATCAAGGCGGATAATTTCAATAAGCGGTATTTCCTCACATCGCTCTATTTCAGGGAAAGGAAAGGCAATATTGACGGGTTTTACTTTTATGTGTGGGATAAAACGACCGGGAATAAACTGAATGAAAACACTTTCACTTTCACAGAGGAAATGCGCAGGGATGCAAAAGGCGACGCTTCCCTGAAAATGGCCTTTAATGATTTTTTCATCCGCCAGATCATCACCCGGAGAGACGGGGGCCTCATCATCGGCAGCGAGGCTTTTTACACTACTTCCCGCTTCAACAACTGGAACCGCTGGAACTACCTGTACGGCTCTTCTTTTTATTCTCCCTACTATAACAGCTCTTATTATTCCCCTTATTTCAATAATTCCTACTGGAACAGCCGTTTTGGTAACAACCAGGCGGTCCGTTATCATGCTGATAATGTGGCTGTATTTTCTTTCAATGGCAAAGGCGAACTGGAATGGAGTAATGTGGTAGGCAAAAACCAGTTCAATGATGAATCGGACGATATGGTATCCTATCAGCTGATGAACACCGGTGATCAGCTTCATTTTCTTTTCAATCTCCAGGAAAGAAGGAATAACCTGCTGACTGATTTCAGCATTTCTCCCGGCGGGGAACTTACCCGCAACCCCACGCTGAAAAACCTGGATAAAGGATATGAATTTATGCCCAAGTACGGCAAACAGGTAAGTGCCCGGCAAATGATCATACCTTGCATCTATCGTAGTTATATTTGCTTTGCCAAAGTTGACTTCAATTAAAACTGATTAAAGCGGTCCATTATCCGTGACAGGTATTTTTAAACAGAAAAATCCGGCCAATATTTTCATATTGCTGGTGTTTGGGGTGCTTATCAAGCTCCCCATGTTTATGCATCCCCATATCCCGGATGCAAGACCGGGAGACGGCATATTATTTACCGTCATTCTCGACTTTTTGCAGCCTTACGGCAAAACAAACCCTGTCATTTATCCTGTTCTGGCTTTTACGGTTCTTTTCCTGCAAGCAATTTTGCTTACTGGCTTCATCAACTCGCAGCGGATGATGAACCGGTCCAATTATTTTCCGGGAATGGCTTATATGCTGATCACATCGCTTTTACCGGAATGGAATTATTTCTCTTCACCGCTGCTGGTAAACTTTATCCTGATACTGGTGCTTTCCCGGCTTTTTAAAACCTACAATCAACCCAAAGCGCTGGGCGCTGTGTTCAATATAGGGCTGTCGCTGGGCATCGCTTCCTTTCTTTTTTTCGCTTCCGTTACTTTCATTGTATGGATACTGCTGGCCCTGGCGGTGATGCGGCCCTTCCGGCTGAATGAATGGATCGTTTGTCTTGTCGGCGTCACAACCCCTTTTTATTTCTATGCCATTTACCTTTTTGTAACCGACAACTGGAGCTGGAGTGAACTGATGCCTTATTTGTCGCTGAAATTACCGGCTGTGAAGCAATCTGTTTGGCTCGCCGGCAGCGCTTTTTTACTGGCGGTGCCTTTTTTGGCCGGGGGATATTATGTGCAGGAAAGCCTGCGGCGGATGCTGATACAGGTGCGGAAAGGCTGGAGCCTGCTGCTACTCTACCTGCTGGGCGCCCTTATCATACCCTTTGTAAATGGCACCGGTACTTTTGAAAACTGGATCATGGCCGCCATCCCCTTTGCTGCATTTCATGCCTGCACCTACCTGTATTCCTCCTTCCGGATATTGCCCTTGCTTCTTTTCTGGCTGAGTGTCGCTTTTATTCTGGGATACCAGTATTATTATGGAGTGGGCTGGCAACCCTGAACCTTGTACCTTATCTTTGTGCTTTCCAATCTCAAATCCTCACAGATGAAATTTGCTGTTGTTGTTTTTCCCGGCTCCAATTGCGACAGGGATATGTATGATGCATTGAAGTATGACCTGAAGCAGGATGTAACGATGCTCTGGCACAAGGATAAAGACCTCAGCCGGTTTAATACCGAAGATTGCATTATCCTGCCGGGTGGTTTTTCGTATGGTGATTATTTAAGGTGCGGCGCTATTGCCCGTTTCAGCCCGATGATGCAAAGTGTGATCGAATTTGCCAATGCAGGGGGAAAAGTTTTCGGGGTGTGTAATGGTTTCCAGATATTGTGTGAGTCACACCTGCTGCCGGGTGCACTGCTGCGAAACGGTAACCAGCAGTTTGTTTGCAAAAATGTTTTTATCACCAACGATTCCGGCAAGGCTTACAAAATTCCCGTAGCACATGGGGAGGGCAGGTATTATGCCGATGAAAAAACACTGAATGAGCTGGAAGCCAATGAACAGGTTATCTATTATTATTGTGATGAGAACGGTCATATAACCTCCGGTGCCAACCCCAACGGGGCCATCCGGAATATAGCCGGCATCTGTAATGCCACCCGGAATGTTTTTGGCATGATGCCCCATCCGGAGAGGGCCTGCTCACCTGAACTGGGCAATACCGACGGGCAGGAAATTATACGAACCCTGCTCATGGCAGAGCAACTGGTTTACTAAAAACATCATCTTAACAGTATTTTGCCGGGATTCGTCATTTTCCTTACAATTTTTACCGCTGATGGAGGTAAATTTGCGGTATTGTTATTTTAACAGCCAGTAATCACTAAAAGCAGGATTTTTACGTATCTGATTATATGAAAAAATTATTGACACTAAGCATCTTTGTTTTTGCAGCAGCGACAGGCTGGGCCCAGCTGAACCCGGTTACCTGGTCCTTCAGTTCCACTAAAATTGGAGATAAGCTTTATGAAGTAAAAATGGTGGCTACCATACAGAATAAGTGGCACCTGTATTCACAAAACCAGCCGGAAGATGCGATCGCCATGCCGACTACCTTCACCTTTAATCCCAACCCGCTTTTTTCACTGGAAGGAAAACTGACAGAGACCGGGAAGCTGGAAAAGTTTACCGATAAAGAACTGGGTCTGTCAGCCAATCAATATTCCAATACAGTCACTTTTACCCAGAAGATCAAACTGAAAGCGAATGTGAAAACGAACCTGACCGGCAGTGTGGAGTACCAGACCTGTGATGATAAGAAATGCCTGCCCCCGAAAACGGTGCCCTATACCATTTCGATAAAATAAGAACGGGAATAGTGTACGATACAGCAAACGGGTTCCTGAAGAGAACTCGTTTATTTTTAAACAACCTTTTATGCCCCGGAATTATAAAACCATTGCTGCTTTCATTCTCTCTCTCTCTTTTTACGGGTTGTCATGGTCTCAGGATTCAGCAACGCTGAAAGGCTGGGTGGCAGCCAGCAAAAAGATCGGGGAAGGTAAATACGAGATCAGCTTTACTATTCCATCCACCGGCGGCTGGCAGTTATATGCACCCAACCAGGTATTGCTGGATGTAAAGACCACAGAACTCAGGTTTGCGGATTCCAGCATCGTACCCCAGGCAGAATTTATACTTGATGCAGCACCTGTAAAAATGCCCAGCGCCATTTTTGAAGGCACAGAGGTGGAAGTGTATGAAGATGCTGCTTCCTGGAGAGCTGTGATACAGATCAACGGAAAAGTGCCTGCCCGGTTGCAAGGAACACTATTTTATACATATGGGAAGAACGATGAATTCTATCCGTCAACAGAATACCCATTTATAGTATCGTTGGAAGGCGGTGTGGAAGCTCAAAGCCGGATAAAAATCGCTTCTGTTGATATCAATAATCCGGCAAGCCCCTGCGGTGATGATGGTACCAGCAATAAAAGCCTGCTGAAGATATTTATCCTGGGCCTGTTGGGTGGCCTGATTGCCTTACTGACCCCCTGTGTTTTTCCTATGATCCCGGTGACAGTTACTTTCTTTACCAAAAAATCAACTGACAGGAAAGCAGGGATCAGGAATGGGGTCATGTATGGACTTTTTATTTTTCTGATCTATGTTTTGATCACTTTACCTTTTCATGCTGCCGGCAAAGCGATCAGCCCCGAGATATTCAATAACATATCCACCAATGTGTGGCTTAACCTTATCTTCTTTGCCATCTTCTTATTGTTTGCCATTTCTTTTTTCGGGTTGTTTGAAATAGGATTGCCCGCGGGACTGGCGAACCGCATGGATGCAAGGTCGGGCCTGGGAAATTTAGGAGGTATATTTTTTATGGCCGCTACGCTGGCCATTGTTTCCTTTTCCTGCACGGGTCCCATCCTCGGCACATTATTAGTTGGTGTTGCTGACCAGGGCGCCTGGCCGTTAACGGTCGGCGCTGCGGGCTTTGGCATTGCGCTGGGACTTCCGTTTGCGCTTTTTGCGATGTTTCCTCATTGGTTACAATCATTGCCAAGATCAGGAGGATGGATGACGGAAGTAAAAGTGGTGTTGGGCTTTTTAGAGCTGGCGTTGGCGGTTAAGTTTTTTTCCAATGCAGACCTGGTAAAGCAATGGGGCTTTTTGAAAAGAGAGATATTCATAGCAATATGGGTAATAATTTCTTTGCTGACATTCTTATATTTATCGGGCTTCTTCAGGTTCTTCGGTAAGAACAGGCTGAAGAAGTATTCTGTTTCCCGGATCGCCTTCATACTTCTTTTTGCTGCTGTTACGGTTTACCTTGTACCGGGCATCACTAACACAAAGGCAGCTAACCTGAAACTTATCAGCGGGTTTCCGCCACCGCTTTGCTATAGTATCTATAAAAATCCCGTGAATTGCAAAAGGGGATTCGAACCACTTAAGGATTATGAAGAAGGGTTGGCTAAAGCAAGAAAGGAAAATAAGCCTGTCCTGATTGATTTTACGGGTTGGGGCTGCGTAAACTGTCGCAAGATGGAGGAATCGGTCTGGACAGACCCGGTAGTTGACAGCCTTATGCACAATGAATTTGTAGTAGTTTCATTATACGTAGATGAAAGAAAAAACCTGCCATTGACAGAGCAGTTATCTTATACTACTTCAACCGGGAAAGAAAAGTCCATCATAACGGTAGGTGATAAATGGTCAACTTTTCAAACCGAAAACTTTGGCGCCACCTCACAGCCACAGTATATTATTTTAAATACGGAAGAAAAGGTAATGACCAAACCCAAATACTATATCACCCGGGGCAACAAAGCGAAAATATTTGCGGACTGGCTGATTTGCGGGATAGACACATTCAGGAAAACAAAGAAATAGAAAGACAAACAAAGCAATAATAAAGCCCCGACTGTAAACGTCGGGGCTTTCAATTTGGTGTCATTCTGTACCAGCCTTCCGGTTTGGCAAGCAAACAAAAGATCCTTGAAGAGAAATCTTTTTCCCGGATGGAGATACAGAATGACAAGAACTTGGAACACTTCTCAAAGGGAGAAGAGTTCACCCTCTCCATTTATGGAGAGGGAAGGGGTGAAGTCACAGAGCTATTTGTTTTTGCGTCATCAGCTTACGCAAATTAATTAATCCGTAACGCATCCGTCCCAACGCCGTGTTAATGCTGCAGTTGGTAGCCGCTGCAATTTCTTTAAAACTCATGTCGGCATAATGACGGAGGATGATTACTTCCCGCTGGTCTTCGGGCAAGCGCTGCAGCATATCACGGACACGGTCATGGCTCTGCCTGCGCATCATCGTGGTCTCAGCGCTGTCCTCTGAAAAATTCAGCACTTCAAAAATATCTTTATCCTCACCGGTGCGGATGGTGGGGGTGCGCTTTACTTTACGGAAATGGTCCACACAAAGGTTATGGGCTATCCGCATGGCCCAGGGCAGAAACTTGCCTTCCTCGGTGTAGCGGCCGCCCCGCATGGTGTCAATAATGCGGATAAAAACATCCTGGAAGATATCTTCCGCCAGGTATTTGTCTTTTACAAGGAACAGAATGGATGTATAGAGTTTATCCTTGTGCCGCAGCACCAGGGCTTCGAGGGCATCCAGACTTCCATCCTGGAACAGATGGATGAGTTCATGGTCGGTTTTTTTTAATAAAGCTTTCATAACTCCTGCAGATTTAGGTTGCTTCCCGCACGGCAACAGCCGTTCAGGATGGTTCATGGATATTGGTTACAATAAAATGTTCGGTTAAAGAAACAGCGTAGAAGTTATGCGATAGGCTGGGTAAGTTTTGGGTTATTCATTGTTTTGGATATTGGAAGTCTAAAAATAGAATTTTCTGTGAAAAAACCAAACAATTGTAACCCCATACAGTAACTTTATTCGCCAAAGAACTGTTAATGATTTTGAGCGAAAACAATGCAGCACACGGCTTTACATTTGTGTGACATAAAATGGAGACCAGAATAAAAGGGAAGAACCCCGTCAAACCGAAGACCGTAATTTCCGCAGAAAACATCCTCATCAAAGGCGCCCGGGTCCACAACCTGAAGAATGTTACGGTGGAGATACCCCGGAACAAACTCATTGTGGTGACTGGTGTGTCGGGTTCGGGAAAATCATCCCTGACGATTGACACCTTATATGCCGAAGGCCAGCGCCGGTATGCCGAAAGCCTCAGCGCTTATGCCCGCCAGTTTCTGAACCGGATGAACAAGCCGGATGTGGACTATATCAAGGGTCTTTGTCCTGCTATCGCCATCGAACAAAAAGTAATTACCCGGACTCCCCGCAGCACCGTAGGCAGTATGACAGAGATATATGATTACCTGCGCCTCCTCTTTGCCCGCATCGGCAAAACCATTTCTCCTGTTTCAGGCAAAGAAGTGAAGAAGGATGATGTGACAGATGTGCTGGATGCAATTGCAAACCTGCCTGAAGGCGATAAGGTTTTTATCCTTGCCACTTTCAAGCAACATAAGAACAGGGATGTGAGGGAGGAGCTGAATATTCTGGTGCAGAAAGGATTTAGCAGAGTCTATAGTCAGGAGTCGGGAGTCGGGAGTCAGGAGAGTGGAACTGTTTACCGTATCGAAGAGTTGCTTGAATTAAGTGATAAGGAGTTAAAACAAAAGAAAATCACTCATATTCTCGTTGACCGCATCGTAGTCAAACAATTTAATGAGGACGATACACACCGCATCGCTGATTCAATTGGTACAGCATTCTATGAAGGAGAGGGTGATGTCTATCTTGAAGTACAGCCTGCAACCCCCACTCCTCACTCGCCACTCACCATTCAGCATTTTAATAACCGCTTCGAGCTGGACGAGATGCTTTTCGAAGAACCGCAGCCCAATCTCTTTTCTTTCAATAACCCGTTTGGCGCCTGCCCCACCTGCGAAGGTTTTTCACAAGTGCTGGGTATTGATGCCGACCTGGTGATACCGGATCGGAGGCTGAGTGTGTATGATGGCGCCGTGGCACCTTGGAAAGGAGAGAAGCTCGATTGGTGGCGGCAGAATTTTGTAAGGGGAGCAAAGAAATTTGATTTCCCGGTGCATAAATCCATTGCTGATCTTACGGAGAAGCAGTATAAACAGCTGTGGGAGGGAAGCAATGCTGTCTATGGCATCAACGATTTCTTCAAGGATGTGGAATCGCAACTGTACAAGGTACAGTACCGGGTGCTGTTGAGCAGGTACAGGGGCAGAACAGAATGCCCCGATTGCAATGGGTACCGGTTAAGAAAAGAGGCGCTCTATGTTAAAGTTGGCGGCAAACATATCGGCGAACTGAGCACCATGCCGGTAAAAGATTTGAAACAATGGTTTGATGCAGTAGGCGGAAAACTCAGCTCTCATGATAAAGAGATAGGAAAAAGAATATTGATTGAATTGCACAACCGGCTGGATACATTAATAAAGGTAGGGTTGGGCTATCTCACCCTGAGCCGCCTTGCCAATACGCTGAGCGGTGGCGAAAGCCAGCGGATACAGCTCACAAGAAGTTTGGGAAGCAATCTCACCAACTCGCTGTACATACTGGATGAACCTTCCATCGGACTTCATTCAAGAGATACCGCCAATCTTATTAAAGTGCTGAAAGAGCTAAGGGACCTTGGTAATACCGTTGTGGTGGTGGAGCATGATGAGATGATGATGCGGGAAGCCGATCATATTATAGATATGGGGCCGCTGGCCTCGCATTTGGGTGGTGAGGTAGTAGCCGAAGGAAATTATGATGATATCGTTTGGAATCAAATGAGCCTTACCGGAAAATACCTCAGCGGTGCTTTAAAAATTGAGCCACCGAAAATGACCCGCAAATGGAGCCGTTCCATTAAAGTGGAAGGGGCAAGGCATAACAATTTAAAGAACATCACGGTGGAGTTTCCCCTGAATGTGCTCTGTGTGGTAAGCGGCGTAAGCGGCAGCGGCAAAACAACACTGGTAAGACAAATATTATATCCGGCCCTGCAAAAGATAAAAGGAGAGTACGGGGAAAAAGTAGGCTATCACAAACAGATCAGCGGGGATGCGGACGGCGTTGCACAGATTGAAATGGTGGACCAGAACCCCATCGGCAAATCAAGCCGCAGCAACCCGGTTACCTATATCAAGGCCTACGATGAGATAAGGGACCTGTTTGCCCGGCAGCCATTGAGCAAGATGCGGGGCTTTCAGCCCAAACATTTTTCCTTTAACGTGGACGGCGGACGCTGCGATACCTGCAAAGGAGAAGGCGAACAGGTGGTGGAGATGCAGTTCCTCGCCGATGTGCACCTCATTTGCGAGTCTTGCGGGGGCAAACGGTTTAAAGAGGAGGTGCTGGAAGTGAAATACAAAGACAAAAGTATTTACGATGTGCTGGAGATGAGTGTGGATGAAGCAATCAGTTTCTTTTATGATGAAAAAAACCTGGCAAAAGCGATACAGCCATTGAGCGATGTGGGCCTGGGTTATGTAAAGCTGGGACAATCTTCTGATACATTATCAGGAGGTGAAGCGCAACGGGTAAAACTGGCGTCTTTTCTTGGAAAAGGGAGCAGGAGCGGCGATAAGATACTTTTCATCTTTGACGAACCCACCACCGGGCTTCATTTCCATGATATACAAAAACTGCTGGCCTCTTTCAATGCGCTGATCGAACAGGGGCACTCCATCATTGTGATCGAACACAATACCGATATCATCCGCTCTGCGGACTGGGTGATTGACCTGGGCCCCGAGGCCGGGGACGCCGGGGGAGAACTGGTCTTTACCGGCAGGCCCGCAGACCTGAAAAAGCATAAAAAAAGCCATACGGCACGGCATCTACGGACAATGCAGGTACAGGTCAGGCGGCGGCCCAGGGTGGGGAGACTGTTTCATTAGATAATGGAGTGGGATTTTCTTTGCCCGTAAATGCTAATGCTTGTATTGAACTGCCAAAAGAATATGTAGGATGGGAGGAGCGGCCAATAGCAGTTTGCGACTCTAACGGTCAGGTCGTTCGTCAATTATCGAATATCCATGAACTTCTAACGTCTTTTTATCTGCCCAATACATATGAACAGTAGCTATTCTTTTGGGGTCATTAGGCGGCAATACAAAGCACATAAAATTTACTTTGAAGATTGTGTGTGCTGGCAATTTGGCTTCACAAAATGCAACTAAATTATTCGTAATAAATTTAACTCCCTTCAATACAATAGCATCTGCCGTTAAAGTGTCCACTATAGAAACGACGGTTTGCTTATTAGTATGAACCACAAATTTTATTTTCCGGCCACGAAAGAAATCCCGGATAGCTTCATGGTTCCTTTTGTTGTTGAATATCTCTTTATCCTTATCCTCCCAAATAAAAGAAAGGACGTAAGGGGGTTTGCTATGAACAAATGAAATGTAGCTTACCTTGGTTAAAAACTTTTCGGCATTAGTAATAGACAAAAGCGGCTTGTTTATCTACTAAATTACTTCTTTTTCAGCGGCTTTTTGGGGTTGACTAAGGCATGGAGTAGTTGCTCAAACGTGCCATTTAGCTTTAGCTTTTTTTCGTACTTATCCGGCCTCTTGGCGGCTTTTTTCTTTGTGGGCTTTTTGGGGGGCATCCCTGCTAAGTTAGATATATTTGAACTGATAGCCATGAACGGATATACGGCGGCCATTGGCTACCCTTGTTATTTTCTCGGCAGCTATGCCCGTTACATGGGCGGCCTCGGCAGCACTACTGTAAGTGGCTAATACTTGGCCCTCCTTCATAATGGCTACCGGCTTTTGCTTACGGCCTTTTTTGCTTTTTCTAACGCTGATATAGGGGGTATTAGATGCTAACTGTATTTCTGCCTTAAATTCAGGGACGGGCCGCTCTATAAGGGCTTTATATGTTAATCTGCCCTCTACATTACCCAATGCTTCCGTAAAACGGTCAACGTCCTTTTGCTTCCGGGAGTTGTACCTGAAATTATGCTCGTCCACATAAGCCTGTAAATGCTTTGTAGATACCTGATGATATATGCCGTACACCATCCTTTTGAACAGGCCGAAATAACCCTCCACCGTATTGGTATGGCATGAGCCGTCCACATACTGCCCCTGGTCATGATTTATAGCTCTATGTTCATAAGCATCTTTGACCGGGAAATAAAGGCTGCTGGTATCGGTCATTATCTTAGCCGTGTCTGCCACATTTTCATTAATGAATGGGATAATATTATCTCTTGTGCTGCCGGTCATAACCTTTGACAATACGTTGCCGTCCCTTTCCACCATTGCAACCAACGGGGCTTTTACAAATGGCTTTACCTTATTTTGCTCCCTTCTCTTTTTATTCATATTGCTAACACTGCCGCCGCAATAGGTTTCATCTATTTCAACCGTACCACTAAGCAATGGGCTGTTATCAGCTTTTAATTGCTCCCTGATACGGTGCAGCATAAACCACGCTGTTTTTTGTGTTACCCCTATATCCTTACCTAATTGGATAGAGCTAATCCCTTTCTTATGTGACATGATAATATACTGTGCAATGAACCACTTTGACAGGGGAATATTTGATGCCTCAAAAATTGTCCCCACTGTTACCCGGAAACGCTTGTAACATTTATTATTGGCACATTTGAACCTTTCGCCGCCGTCAATGCGGTAGCACTTAGTATGGCCGCAATACTGGCAAACTACATTGCCGTCAGGCCATCTTTGAGAAATTAAATGCTCCCTGCATACTGTTTCGTCAGAGAATTTTTTAATCAGGTCTTGAAGGTTGCGTACCATAACAATCGGTTTAGACCGCTAAGATATGGCTTGTCCTACATTCTACCTAATTTTTGTTTAATTATTATTCATAATTTTCTGTCAGTACAAACCCCCTCTCATATGGGGTAACCACCTGCAATAAAGGTACAAGCACTTAAAATTTATAACTATGGACAACAAATTAGCTCACGACATTCTTAATCATATTTCAAAGGGAATAGGCGGCCTTGAGGATATTAAGACCCTGCTTAAAAAAGGCGATATTTCAATTAAGGATGAGCATATTGTTTCGGTTGTGTATGAATTAAAAGAACAGGGATGTATTCAAAACTTATCGTCTGGCCACCCCAAAACCTATGTTTTAACCGGTAAGGAGTGTACTAACTATTATAAAAAGTTGGTAGAAGATGAAACGAATAAGAATAACGAAGAGTCCGAAACAAGGGATTTACAGCGAAGGAAATTAAAAATAGATGTTGAGTTAGGGGAGAAAGTATTGAAGACTTATAAATTCACAAGAATAGCGGCACTATTTAGTTTTATTTCGGCGATATTGTTATTAGCTCTAAAACTATTAGAAGTACTTGGCATATCGCTGAAATGAATAGTATGAGAGTGAAGCCTTCCCCGAAATTAGGATAGTTTAGAAAAC
>JBQTHS010000104.1:0-8187 GCA_052389635.1 Bacteroidota bacterium
TCAGCATATATGCGCTGAACCGTTTCTGTGAGAGTAAGGATATAACCTACCTGCAGGCCATCGGTAAGATCACCATCGGCATGAAGATCCGCGAATACGCAGAGCTGGTGCTGATAGCCCTGGAGGATTATTACCGGGAAGACTTTGAGCAATGCGCACACAATGGCTTCAGGTGGACCGTGGACAGGGTGATGGACCATATACTGGACCCGATGGGATTTGGCAATGAAATGATGGCAGGCCTTTTTAAACATGCAGTTGGCCGGCTCGGGAACATCCTGGAGCCTGAAACAGATGATAAAAAAAAAGCGGGGAGCCGGAAGAAGAAGTAGAGCCGATCACTAACGAAAAGTACATGCAGCGATGCTTGGCGGCAGGTGCAATGCCCGGTGAGTACTGGAACATGAGTTTTGAAGAAACGCTGCTGCTGGTAAAGGGGTATGAAGACCGGGTAAATGTGCAATGGCAACAGACCCGGCTTGTTATTTATGCAGTGGCCGCCACTGTAACGGACCCGGATAAAAGAGGGGAAGTATATGACCTTTTTTACATACCGGGAGATCCGAGTCCGGAGCAAAGGGCCAGAGAAGCGCAGAGGATACACGAAGAGCTGATGCAGGCCAGCAAAGATTTTACAGCGGAGCTGAGAAGGGAAATAAAGCAGGGCCAGGTAATACAAAAAAATGGGTAACGAAGCGATAGTAATACCGATCATCATTGACCCCAAATCGGGTGTGGCAGGGCTGAAAGCCGTGGGAGAACAGGCGGAAAAGACTGGCCGCCAGTTTGACCAGGGCAGCACCGGCGCCGGAAAGTTTTCCAATAGCATGAAAGGAGCCGCACGTAACATGCTGGCCATGCTTGGCGCCATGAACCTGGCACAGGCAGGTGTGCGTATGCTGGTACAGTCCTTTATAGACATGGTAAGCGCCAACGCCAGGCTGGTGGACTCAAAGAAGATACTACTTAAAGTGCAGGACGAAGCAGTGGCCAGTATGAAGGATGAAGCTATTAAGATGCAGTCGCTGCTGACCGTAGCGAGAAACACAGAATTGAGCTATAACCAGCGGCAGGGAGCTATTGAACAAATGCTAAAAATGTACCCTGAGCTGCAGAGCCAGCTAAGCCTGGAGAAGATAAATACAGAAGGGGTGACCAAAGCGGTGAACGGGCTGGTGGACAGCCTGGTGCGGAAGGCAAAAGCTGATCTGCTGATAAAGCAGATAGCCGAGTTGGAAACTGCAACGGACAAGTTGCAAAGAACAGTGGGTAAGGATGTGAATGCAAGGTTTCTGAGGCGTGCTTTTCAAAAAGACATAGATGATGCAACAGAGGGCATACAGGACCTGAAGAATGAACTGAACAGCCTGATGGCAGATAATTCAAGAAGCAGCTTCGGTTCACGGTTTGGCAAGGCGCTGGGGGGCCTGAAGGATGTGAAGCTGACACCGGACAAGCTTACCATTACACCAAAAAAAGTACACTTCCTTGATGATATAGTACTGTCAGGCGCCGGGGAAGGGTTTAAAAAAGGGATGCAGAACGAGTTCCTTGAAATAGCATCCAGAATGAAAATAAAAATACCGTTCAGTTTTATTTCACCTGGTTCTACACCTGATAACGAGGGGCTCAAAAGCGATTATGATGATATGATACACAAGTACGAAGAAATGTTATTACTGAACCAGCGGCTTGGCGAAGAGGTGGGCAACTTTCTGGCCCCGGCGTTCGCAGATATGTTCAACGCTATACTGGAAAAACAGGATGCGCTAAAGGCATTTTTCAACGCCATAGGTCAAAGCATAAAAAAACTGATGGTCCAGCTGATCGAAGCCGCTATCAGGGCTGCAGCACTTTCGCTGATTACAGGGGGAGCTGCCGGGGGCGGGTTATCATTCGCCGGGGCTTTTAAAAAAATATTCGGCTTCGCAGGCGGCGGACTTGTAACAGGCCCGGTAAGCGCACTGGTTGGAGAAGGGCATGGCACAAGCCGCAGCAACCCGGAAGTGGTGGCGCCGCTTGACAGGCTGCAGAGCTTCTTCAGGAATATGGCAGGCGGAGCAGGATTCAATAGCGCCAATATGGGCGTAGCAGGGTCAATATTAAAAATGCCGGCATACGTAGAGGTGAGACAGAGAGGAAGGGATATGGTGGGCACAATTACGCTTGAGCAGGCGATGCAGGGCAGAACAGGATAGGCCCTCACCCCCTGCCCCTCTCCACGATGTGGAGAGGGGAGGTCGAAATGAATTAAAGATCGAAATGGCGTACTACCAGAAATATAAACTGGAAGTTAAAAACTTCGAACAGCAAATGGTGAAGGCTCTGATCGAGGATACTTTTAGCCCGGAGGAGAACCCTTACGGGCTATCGCACAACGTGGTGGATGACCCGGGGCCAACCCAGACAGTGAATGTAAGCTGGACAAGTGTGCCTCCCGGATGCACCAGCACATACGTAGAAGCGAGAGACAGTAACGGCGTACTGGTGGGTTCAC
Source organism: Bacteroidota bacterium (assembly GCA_052389635.1). Taxonomy (GTDB): domain Bacteria; phylum Bacteroidota; class Bacteroidia; order Chitinophagales; family Chitinophagaceae; genus JJ008. The sequence continues at coordinate 2,498 of JBQTHS010000104.1, forward strand.
ATACATCTACACCGACCAGCCCAATGACCTGGACAACCTGCCCGGACGGCAACCATGTGTACCTGTTCTTCTTTTACATGGGTACTGATTTCTTATATTATACACTGGGGCCCGGACTTGAAGGTGTGACAGACGACCTGCAGCCCGCAGCTGATGCATTCCGGCTTCTTACAGACAATAACAATGAAAATAAGATAAACCCTATTGTGGGTCAGCGGCTGGTTATGAAGTTCATCAGTACAAACCAGCTGAACCTGAACAAGCTATTGGCGGGTCCATACAGCGACAGGAGGTACCGGGTAACGGCGAGCATCAATGACCGTGTGTTCTTTCGTGGTTTCCTGCAAATGGGAGACGCACAGGAGGCGTTTATGCCGCATGGTAATCCCATTGAACTGACAGCGACCTGCGGCCTGGCATCGCTTAAGAATAAGACACTAAAAAACTTTACAGATGAAAACCCAACGGGGTACAACAAGATCATAGATTATGTGGCCTGGTGCCTTCGCCAGACAGGTATAGTACAGGATATCTATGTGGCGATGAACATCCGGGAGGAAGGCATTGGCACCATAGCTGCTGCACCCGGTGGCCATTTTTTCAACCAGCAGTTTCTTCATGCATTAACCTTCGAGGCAGAGCCGGGAGAAAGTGAAGATTGTTATTCAGTGCTGGAGAAGATGATGGGCAACCTGTGCCGGATAAGCCAGCGGCACGGCTCCTGGTTTATTAAGAACTGGGATGAATTTGACAACCAGCCGGATTATGTTGGTCATTTTAATAGCCTGGGTGTTTTTCAATCCATGCTCGCTGCGGCCACTTATGAAAAAGAGATCGGCAGGGGCGAGAATATGAAGTGGAGCAATCACTCCGCTATTATCGGGTTCACCAGTCCTGCAAAATTCGGTAAGCTGCTGTACCGGTATGAAAATCCGCAGGAGCTTCCCTGTAATGTGGACATGGAGCGTGGCGATTATATAGCTGATATTGATGCTGACAGTAAGAAGTATGAGCTGGATTGCTGGGATAAACATAAGGAAGCATTTGGCGGCGGCGATGGTCCCCCGGACGCTGATATTTATATACAGCGGAACTTTTTTAACGGATATGAGAACGAGCGGTTCCTGGTGTTTGACGGATCGGTGGGGAACTTTGTTAAATCGGGAACTATACCGGTGAAAGCGAAAGATAAGATCCGTGTTGGGATGAACAGGAGGATGAGCGCTGATGTTAGCGGGAGCGGCTTTTTCCGCGATATAGCTATGCAGGTTCGCCTGTATGCAAACGACGGCACCTATTGGTCTTTACAAGGGGAAACCAGCGCAGGTGACACAATAGCATGGGTGCAAACTGATCCGGTATTTAACTCACCGGCTAAGTTTTTGTATTTCGAAGGTGATGCGAGTGCTGATCAAACTGAATCGCAAACGCTGTATGGAACCACGGAGAGCCCTGGCATCCCTAAAGACGGTTATATCAGGTTGTGTGTTCATCAGAGCCACATGACGGCAGGCGACTGGCCGGGTAAAGACACCTGGGTTGATAAGGTTGAATTTCACCTGCTTCATTACATCAATGGTAGCTATGATAAGTATGTGGGGCAGCACAATAAAGTAAGCCAGGGCAATGATGACCTGGAGAAACTGGATGAGCAGGTGTATGTAAGTGATGCACCAGGCAGGGTACTGAAGGGGGCGCTTCATAAATACAACGGGAGCGACTATGAGCTGAGCGGCCTGTTCTGGAACGCAAGTTTGTACCCGGCAGGCGTTCCTGATCCAAGTTATAACCATCCCTTCGGTTATATACAGGCGTTCAATGTATGGAACCAGATATGGATGCTGCAGCGGATCTTCAGGGGGTCTATCCAGGGTATTGAAAGCAGCAGCGTGGATGGGCTGGGCCGCTGCGACCTGCCCACCATTCACCACACGTACAGACTGCGGGACACAGACAGCCACACGAACAGCAAGAAGTTCATGCTGCTCAGCTATGACATAGACCTGGTGCTTTGCGAATTCAACAGCGCCGTATTAAAACAGTGCCATGATGAGACTGTTGGTTTTGGGAAGAGATATACAGATACGCATGAATTTAAATACCTGACCCGATGAATGTAATAAAAGGGAAACAGGCGATACTAAGCGTATATCTGGATAGCACCTGGTCGCCGGTACTCTGTGCTGTTGGTGTTAAGTTTTACTTTGATCATGAGGAGATCATGATCAGCAGCAGGAACAGCGGTAAGCATGCAGAGCGGATGACGAGGATGATGAGCTGGGGTTTTGAGGTGAGCGGTCTTACAAAAGCAGATGATACGGATGGGCAGAAGAGCTTTTTCTGGCTTGCCCAGGCATCTGTAAGGGGCAGTACGCAGCGGATGAGGATACGCTTTACGGACGACGATGGTAACTCGCAGGATGTATATGGCGATGTGCTGATCAGGCAGGGGGCTATTGACAGTGTGGTTGGCGGTTTCAGCGTTGCGAGTCATGTATTCCCCGGCACGGGTGAGCCTACGATCGGTGTGACGATTCCGGGTACACCTACGAATATATTCAAGCTGTACCTGGATACCACGGAGGGGGCTTTTGAAGTAAGTCATGCGAACCTGGGCGGGTTGATTGATATTAAACTGGTGGAACGTGAAGATGGCGGGTACAAGGAAGTTGTGGGTGTGCCAAACGGGCGGCAGTTCCAGTACACGGATAACATCACAAGTGGCAAACTGACATTTGACAGTACAATTCCTTTTAATGCGGGAGAGATTGTTTATATAATGTATGAGAAATAATGGCACTTGAAACACTATACATAACAGGCGTGGAAGGTCTTACCGAGGTGTTTGATGCTAAGCTGGCGTATAGCGAAGTGATGCTTTGTAAGCGGGAGGGTAAGTCGCTTGTTGAAACGACTGATACGCCAACGGGGCGAAGATTCAGGCATAACAGCGCTGCTGCGAAGATAGTACTGCCTGCAGATCAGCCAATATTTGCGGACCATCCTGAAACAGGGACCATATTCGGGGCGCCGGAAGAGTTTATAATCATCATAAAGAACTGATATGAAAAAACTGATCTTAATATTTGCGTCTGTGGTAATGGTGCAGTTGTGCCAGGCACAAAAGGGCGGAGTGCAATGGGATTCGCCAAAGCTGAGTGCAAAGTTTAGTTTGGTTGGTCTTAACATCCTGGACTGGGAGCCACCTGCAGGTATCCCGGGGTTTGTTCCGTATAAAAGTAAGAATCAACACATCGGCCTGGCGGCAGACAGCCTTATGTACTTGCCGGTGAAGGATACAACGCACACACCTGCCCGGATCGGAGGCATTACGATAAGGCCACAGGATACTTCCGTGTATGTGGGGATAAGGACCTCTGGAGGTGGTGTGAAATGGGCGGAGTTGGCAAGGTTTAGTGACCTGGCGGGGTATTTGACAACGGAAACCGACCCTCTTTCATGGAAATTGTTAGGAACTCCAAGTACCAATCCATTGAATAATTATGTAGGTACATCAGATAGTAACTTTTTATTGTTTCGCACAAATGGGAAAACTGCCGGGATGATTTCACGTTATGGCAGGACATCGGCTTCAGGAGGCATCAATTTTACAAATAACTTTCTCTTCCACGGTCAGTATGCTGGCGGGTACATGATTGACAGTATTATCAATGGCGTATTCACGCATGGTTATCAGAATGTCTTATATGGACCTGGAGCAGGATGGCAAATTGGTGGTACGAATGATACTACCGCATATAACGCCGGCAAAGCACCATCAACAGCCAATACTATTATCGGCCTTGATGCTGCTCCCTATGTTCAACGAAATCCGTTACAAGGTGGCGATGCGAGAAATACTATCATGGGGTATGGTAATTGCTTCGCTTGTTTAACCCCCGGTGAGAACGCATTTTACGGGGTTTACAATGCTGAACATGGATACCGGCCTTACAAGAATACAGCAATAGGTAGTAATGCTTTGAGGACGGCCAATGATGCAGAATATATGACGGCGATAGGGGCGTATGCTTCGGTGTACACTGGTTGTTCCGTTTCGGGTATAACAAATATCAGTAGCAGTAGCGATTGGACTACCGGGACTGCCACGTTTTCAGCCCCCGCAAATTGGGGTTCTCCCGGTGTGTGCATGGTTACAGCCACCGCTAACATTGTAATATCCGGGGGGCAGATTGTAGGTATATCAGACCTTGTTCCGGGATGCGGCTACAACATATTAAGTGGTCGTTACTTCAATGGAGCGGTAATACCGAAACCAACCGTTACATTTTCCGGTGATGGTACAAGTGCTTCCGCTGATGTAACTATAACTTGCGGAAGTAACTCAGTCGCAGTTGGGCACACTGCCGGATGGTTTGTTCGTGCGCCGCAAAAAATGATTTACATAGGCGCAGGGTCAGAGCCTTCAACAAGATACTTTGATAGAATGGGTGGAGCATTTGGCTATAACGCTGGAGTTCATTCTTCTGTTCCAGCCACAACGGATTTGAATAATGCGTGGGCTTTTGGAACTGAAGCAAAAGTAGCTACCAACCGAACATTTGTAATTGGCGGGGTTGACACTACTTTGAAGGTTGTTATTAATAAGGAAACCGGAGATAGTACCTTATCGGTTTACGAAGGTGGTGTTTATATCGAAGGTGGATTAAGGGTTGCAAATCCAGCAACCGGTATACCTGCATCGGCAAAGAGGCCGATGTTTGCCGCTGATGGCACAATGTATTTAGCTGACACTCTTACCGGATTCATAACCGGAAGTGGCACTGTATCTGGTTCAAAAAAGTATTTCCCGAAGTTCACTGCATCAGGGGCAATAGGTAATTCCCGGATGATTGAAATAGATGGTGGTAGTGGGAACTACATCAGTATTGATGATTTGCAGACGGGGGCGACAACCACAAACGATTTTCTTTTTAATGTAAGAAACGCATTCCCCGGCGATGCAAGTTCTTCGGCAAATCCTTTAGTAATTTTTGCTTCAACGGAAGCCGCAATAACCAGTCTGAATATTCTGAAGATGCAGGGTACTAATATGAATACCGGAACCAATGTTCAGTTTTCACTTGGCAGAACGTCAGCATCAAAAAATATGTTCTTTTGGTCATTCAATTATGAGGGCAATAATAGTGACGCAAACTACATAAAAGAAGTATTCCATTCCGTTGATAATATAAGGCGGGTGTACGCCTCTGGCAATACTGTGTTTAACTTAACTGCGGATAATGGGTATAAGGTTCAAGTCGGTGGAACTTTGGGGGTTAATAACTATGTTGACCTTCTTGATATATCCTTACCAGCAACCCCATCTGCCGGATATGGAAGGCTTTTTACCCGGCTTGACACATTAAGATTTGTGAATGATGTTGGTACTGAATTTACACTTGGTGCTGGTGGCGGTGGTGGGAATGTAACCAAAGTAGGGACGCCGGTTGACAATCAAATTGGCGTGTGGACCGGAGACGGAACCATTGAAGGGGATGCTGATTTTACATTTAATGGTACTGATTTAACTGTAGGTGGTGCAGCCACCTTGAACAACGGTAACAATGCTGCCGGTGATGTGATAATTAAGGGGCAAACAGAAAACAACCTGTTTTGGACTGATGCCTCAAAAGACGAAGTTTATGTAGGTGGCACAACTGATAATGGCGCTTATGAGTTTCAGGTGA
>JBQTHS010000105.1:0-15389 GCA_052389635.1 Bacteroidota bacterium
TTTTTTCCGGTTTTGGGTTTTTTTTACTATTTTTTTATTGTTTTGTTTTTTTTTTTTTTTTTATTGCCGGTTGGCCCGTTTTAAAATGCGTGTAAAAATTTGTTTAATAATAAAATAAAACCACACGACTCCACCCTTACTGGTAAGGCTTTTAACGCAGATGAAATAAAAAAGTATATCCGGGGTCCCCGCGGTTCGCAGGCAAAATTAGCAGTGTTGAGGGGCAAACAGCAACTGACATTTACAATAACAAGAAACACCATTCCCGTTCCCTCAGTGGAAACCGGCTACATGATTGACGGTAAAACCGGTTATATCCGTCTCGACAAGTTTACAGAAAACAGTTACGAAGAATTCATGCAGGCTATAGAGGCGCTGAAAAAGCAGGGACTGCAAAATCTCATATTTGACCTGCGTGGCAATGGGGGCGGCTTTATGAATGAGGCCGTGGATATGGCCGATGAATTTTTGGATGGGGAGAAATTGGTGGTGTATATGCAGGGCGCAAACACCAAAAAAAGAGAATACCGCTGCAAGCGGCAGGGCCTGTTCGAAACAGGTAAACTGGTCGTACTGGTGGATGAACTTTCAGCCAGCGCCAGCGAAGTGCTGGCCGGCGCCTTGCAGGACTGGTGCCGGGCAGAGATTGTGGGCCGCCGCAGTTTTGGCAAGGGGCTGGTACAGGAGCAATATCCCCTGAGTGACGGGGCTGCCCTGCGCCTTACGATTGCCAGGTATTACACCCCGCTGGGGCGCAGCATACAGCGGTCGTATGCCAAAGGAAAGAAAGTGTATATGGATGAACTATGGGAACGGTTCAGCAGCGGCGAAATGTTTTCGCTGGATTCGGTACGGAACCACAACAACGGGAAAAAATATTTCAACAACTGCAACGACACCCTCTATGCCGGTGATGGCATCACCCCGGATGTTTTTGTACCGGTTGACACCAGCATTTACCAGGACCGGATCAACAAGTGGTTTACCAGCAATGTACTTCGCAACTATGTTTATAACTACTACATGGAACATACCGGCGAAATGAACCGGTATAAATCGGCAGCGGAATACAATAAGAATTTTTCTATGCTCCCGTTATGGGAAGGATTATTGAAAAAGACCTCCGGCGATTCACTGAATGCCGGCCAGCTCAGCAGCCGGGAAAAAGAGCAACTGCAACTGCGGATGAAGGGCCTGCTGGCCCGGTACAGGTGGAGAAGCTCCGGCTTTTATGAGGTGATAAATGCGGATGACCCCGTTATCAAAAAAGCTCTGGAAACAATTACAAAATAAATAAACAATCCCGGAGTTCCGGGATTGCTCTCAGGTCAGGTATGTTGTAAAACTTTATACTTTGTCTTTGTTATCATCCCACCATTTCTTCTCCATACGGTAAGAACCGAAGAGACCCAGGCCGCCGCCTATGGCAATGAGGGAAAAATAAATGGCCGCATGTTTGCCGCCATCTGCATGAGGCGAAACATTCGCATTCAGTACATAATTATCCAGGAAATATGCCAGGAATAGCCCCACTCCTGATCCGATAAGCAACAGTGCCCATTTCAGGTTTTTATAAGGGGCCGGCCGGTTGGCAAACTCTTTCGGGTTCATTCCTTTTTCAATCATAGCCAGGTTCTGCCTGGTCTTTAAATAATAGATACCAAATACCATGGCGAACCCGCCTGCAAACATTGTTATCGGTACTAAAGCTTCTGCGGCTTGCATAATTGTAGTTTTTATTGATTAGTAATTTAAGACTCTTTGGTTACTGTGACTATCCCTGTTTCATCCGGGTTACAGCATTGAAAGAACTTTTCTTTGTGCACCGAAGCCAGGGCGAAGGTGCATGAAGCGGTTAACAACAACTATGACTACCCGGCGGGTCAGGTGGTTACAGGTATGACCCATTTGACTTATTTGACTCATTTGACTCATTTGACATATTTCCCGACCTTGTACTGTAACCTTGCTGATTATCATGTAGTCTTATCTATCAGAATGTCAACCGGACTGAATGATAATGAAATCATTAGCCAAGTGCTGAGTGGTAACCACCAGGCCTATGCAGGACTGGTGAACCGCTACCAGAATTATGTTTTCACCCTCACCCTGCGGATGGTGAAAAACATGGAGGATGCCGAAGAAGTGGCCCAGGATGTTTTTATCAAAGCCTATAGATACCTGGCCGATTTTAAAGGCGCTTCCAAATTCAGCACCTGGCTTTATACGATTGTGAACAATACCAGTATCAGCTTTTTGAGGAAGAGGAAGTTAGATGTTCATTCGTTAGATAATGAAAAAGTGTTTGAAGCGGCCGACAGCCGGGATTCCGGGATGAAAGCCGATACGGTGGAGCAAAAATCAAGACTGGCCATGGTGAATGAGGCCATCAGCCTGCTGAACCCGGATGATGCACAGATCATCACCCTGTTTTATAAAGCAGAACAATCGCTGGAGGAAACGGCGCAGGTCCTCGGTATAGAAACAAATGCCGCCAAAGTGCGGCTGCACCGGGCCCGTACAAGGCTGAAGGAGAAAATGGAAACCCATTTTGCCGAAGAAGTAAGAAATTTGAACTGATTAAACTGAAGTCGTATGAATACACAGCACAACATGGAAGAACGCCTCTGGAATTTTATTGACGGAACAGCTTCCGCCGGTGAAAAGACAATGATCGGGCAACTGCTGCAAAGTGATGCGGCATGGAAAGTAAAGTATAATGAGCTGCTCCGGGTAAACGAATTGCTGAAGTCATCTGAATTGGATGCCCCTTCCCTGCGGTTTACCAAAAATGTGATGGAAGAGATTGCAAAACTGCACATAGCGCCTGCCACCAAATCATATATCAATAAAAAAATTATCTGGGGCATCGGCTTTTTCTTTATCGCTATGCTGATTGGTTTTATCGTTTATGGTGTCATTCAGACGGGCCTCAGCAGCGGTGAGGAGAGCAGCCTGTCCAAAAACCTGAACAAGGTGGATTTCAGCAAATTTTTCAACAACACCTGGATGAACATACTGATGATGGTCAACATTGTTATTGGATTGTTCCTCTTTGACAATTATTTAACCAGTAAAAAGAAACAATACAAAAAAGCCTGATGATTATTCATTGTATCATCAGTCCGGTAAACCCTGCTGTTCGCAGCGGGGTTTTTTTATTTTGACGACCCGTATTTTTCTTTACCTTTCTGACAGCTATTGACCATTAAAACCTCCTGCTATGGCCGAAACGGAAAAAAGAGAGGGGATCATCGGTGCGATTAAATCCCCGCTCGGAATAACTGCATTAATCATCCTGGTCGCCGAAGCGATTACCCTTACAGCGCTTTTAAATACTTCCAAAAGCGACCCTTTTTACAAGTGGTATTATGTTATAATGATCGGGTTGCTGCTGACCCTGGTACCCGCTTATTACTATTACCTCCATATCATGAAGTGGAAGTTCAAAAACAGCCAGGCTGTGCAGTCGGTTGATGTGGAGGGAAAGACCATGAATGCCCTTCCTGCAAAAGACGGGGGCGGGAAAACAGCCGGAAAAGATGATGAGTTGTTTTCCGATTCCAACTACGGTTTTGAATTTATCATGCCAAAGGGGATGAAGAAGTCTTCGTACCTCAACTATAAAGAATATCTGGATACTATAAGTGGTACTGTTACAACAGACGAAGAGTATGAAGCTGTAATATCTAAAATGGATGTGACCCAGTTTGGGGAACTGTTTTTACAGTCGAAAAATATCATTTTCCAGTTTGGCGACACTACATCCGTTTACTTTACAGACGACACCACCACAGATGTGATGGAGATACACCTCGAAAAAATAGTAAAAAAAAGCAAGGCGGATGGAAAAGAACTGACAGAAAAGGAAATTTCAGAGCTTCGTTACGAGTTGAATTTCCGCGGTGCAGAAGTAGAACAGGTCAATTTTACCCATTCATTCACCATCTCCATTATGCCCAAGAAATTCGCCAAAGGTTATGGGATTACCCCGAGCATCACCAATGTTTTTTTAATTCTCCTCGTATCCAACCCGCAGCCTATGGATGATCTTCATGCAAACAAAGATTCCATCCTGTGGAAGTCCACCAATAAAGTTCACAACCTGGAAATAGAAGGCAAAATAGCTGACCTGCTCACTTATAAAATAGACAGGATTATTGAAGATGACGACAACTTCTTTGTGCTTTCTGTACAATGGTCGCCTAATCTCCTTTCTGCCTATGAGGTCTGGAACCAGTTGCAAAAAATGTTTGAATCGTTCCGGCTGACGAAGAAGAAAAACGGCTCCTGAGTTTAGTGCCGCCGTGCTTATCTTTGCAGAACAAAGCCTGCTATGGACATCAGGAATAATATCCTCGAAACAATCGGCAACACCCCGCTTATCCGGCTGAATAAAGTGGCGAAAGATTTTCCCTGTACGGTGCTGGCCAAAGTGGATTATTTTAATCCCGGCAACTCTATCAAAGACCGCATGGCGCTGAAGATGGTGGAAGTGGCAGAAAAAGAAGGCAAACTGAAACCCGGTGGCACCATCATTGAAGGCACCAGCGGAAATACCGGGATGGGTCTGGCGCTGGCTGCCGTGGTGAAAGGGTACAAATGTGTTTTCGTTACCACTGATAAACAGTCCAAGGAAAAAGCTGATATATTGAAAGCGGTCGGAGCCGAAGTAATCGTTTGCCCTACCAATGTATTGCCCGAAGACCCGAGAAGTTACTATAGCGTAGCAGCAAGGCTGGCAAGGGAGATCCCCAACTCTTACCACATGAACCAGTATGACAACCTGGCCAACCGCCTGGCACACTATGAAACCACCGGACCTGAAATATGGAAACAAACAGATGGGAAAATCACTCATTTAGTATGCACAGCCGGAACCGGCGGCACTATCACCGGCGCTGCGCAATTCCTGAAAGAAAAAAATCCAAACATACAGGTATGGGCCATTGATGTATATGGCTCACTGCTCACCAAATACTTCCGCACCGGAGAAGTGGACATGAATGAAGTGCATCCCTACATAAGTGAGGGCTTTGGCGAAGACTTTGTGCCCAGGAATTATGACATGAGTGTCATTGACTATTTTGAACAGGTAACGGATAAAGACGGAGCCGTGGTGGCAAGAAGATTGGCCAAAGAAGAAGGCCTGTTTTGCGGCTACAGCGCCGGCAGTTGTTTCCAGGGTTTGCTGCAGATAGCCACAGGCCCCGGTGGGAAAAACCGGCTGAAGAAAGATGACCTGGTGGTTTGCATCTTTCATGATCATGGCAGCCGCTACGTCGGAAAAATTTATAATGACCAGTGGATGATCGAACGGGGTTTCCTCGATGTAAAAACTTTCAGGGATGTGGTGAGTGCAAGAGGAACACAGCGGGTAATTACAGTGGAGCCAACTCAGACAGTGGCAGAAGCGGTGGAACTGATGAAAAAATATGACATCGAACAGATACCTGTTATGAACGGCAGCGGACCGCTTGGCGCCATCAGCGAAGGAGGTCTGTTCCAGAAAATATTTGACAACCCCGAAATAAAGAACGCCAAAGTGCAGGATGTGCTGGAACCATCATTCCCTGTAGTGGCATTTGATACGCCGGTTGAAAAACTCAGCCATCTCATCAATAAAGAAAACGGGGCAGTACTGGCAAAAGATGAGGCCGGCAACTACCATATCGTCACCAAATACGATGTGATACAATCCCTGGGCAAATAAAAAGCTGCGACTGTAAATTACTGAAAACCACAGCCCGGAAAGCTGTGGTTTTTCCTTTTTCGTAGAATTACTGTTTTCCTCTTCGGTATCACCGTATGGAAATACCGGGCACTTTACTATAGAAGATCAGGCAGTTTTGCTCTTGCAGCAGCATGTCCCGGCGGCTATTTTTGTTGCTCGTTAATCCTATATCCAAAAGAAAAGTCATATACCAAATCCTGAGAAACCCGTTCAAAGTCCAAAGTCCATTTCGAAAAACCAATTGTCCAGAGATCCTTGAAGACCGCCCCGAGTCACCGTGTCCAAATCCATTGAAAAGATTCCAAAGTCCGGAACCCTCCTGCCGTCCTGAGCCAGTCGAAGGATAGCAGGAGGCGCGGTGAACTCCACCAGTCTTTTATTCTCCAATACTTTTACTGATTTGCTATTTTGCAGTCCAAAGGGCTCCCCAAACGGAGAAAATTGCTGCATGCCCGTCTTTACTGATCAGACCGGAAGAACTGTTCACATTACATCTGCACAACGCATTATTTCTTTCGTTCCCTCACAAACTGAATTATTATATGACCTGGGACTGAATGATGAAATCATTGGTATCACCAAATTCTGTGTTCATCCTGAAGAATGGTTCCGCAGCAAAGCAAGAGTCGGCGGCACTAAACAGGTAAAAATGGATATCATTCACCAACTGAAACCTGACCTTATCATTGCCAGCAAAGAAGAAAACGTAAAGGAACAGATTGAAGAACTGGAAAAACATTACCCGGTTTGGGTCAGCGATGTAAACAACCTGGAGGATGCGTATGAAATGATGGAGCAGATTGGAATAATCACTAACAAAGAAAAGACCGCAAAACAAATTATTACCCGCATTAAAGACAACTTCGCCCGGCTCCTGACTCCGAACTCCCGACCCGATAGGTATCGGGTCCCGACTGCTTACCTCATCTGGCAAAACCCGTACATGACCGCCGGTGGCGATACCTTTATTCACTCCATGCTGGATGCCGCAGGCTTTGAAAACATTTTCAAAAACAAAACAAGGTATCCTGAAGTGAGTATCGGGGAACTCGGAACCATGAACTGCGATCTGCTCTTACTTTCTTCAGAACCTTTTCCCTTTAAACAAAAACATATTGATGAGTTGCAGCCATATTTGCCCGGCGCCAAAATTTTGCTGGTGGATGGCGAAATGTTCAGCTGGTACGGCAGCAGGCTTTCGCATGCATCATCTTATTTTCTGCAATTACAGCATCAACTCAAAATAATGCGAACTTAGCGTTACCGTTTATTCAACAGGAAAATTAACCATTGACGATTGACCATTCACCAGATAAACCCTCCCGAAAAAAACCGATGTACCCGGTATGCGATGCCCTGCGCCGCTACCTGAAGCATAATGGCCGTGAAGTAAAATTGCCTGTTGCTTATAACGATTTGCTCCGCTACACTTACTCCTTGGCGCTGAAAGACAAGAACGGCAAAGACACCCTTTGGGAAAAAACCATCTACGACAAACGGGAATGGGATTTCATCCGTGATGGCCTGGTGAAGATCTATGCCATCCTGAAAACGGAAGGTGACCTCAGTTTCATCAAACACCTCGATGTGGCCCGGGTTGACTATTGCAGTTTTGGCAACTCGCATCCGTTCCGCATCCGCATCGTTAATAAATTTAACGATAACTACGACCATTACTATATCAAGATCGCTGATGCTTCCCGTATCTATGGGCTGGAACTGGAGCATATCCTCTCCCCCAACCGCATCACTTTCTTCACACACCAAAATACACTGGTGGAGGAGCATATACCCGGTATTCCCGGCGATATGTTTGTGCAGCAGATGATGGACAGCCCCGAAACCAATAAGATAAGGCTGGCAAAAGAATTTGTAAAGTTCAATGAACGCTGCTTTACCCGGCTGCTGGGCGATATGCGCAGTTATAATTTTGTAGTGGACATCACCCCCGACATTGAAGACTACCAGTACCGCATCCGTTGTATTGACTTTGACCAGCAGTCCTATGAAGGCAGAAGGAACCTGTACCTGCCGCAGTTCTTCAAAGAAAATAATGCGTTTGTTACCATGAGCCTGGAATGCCTCAATAAAGATTCCATTGAACAATACCAGACCGAAGAAAAAACCATGATGGCCTTCCGCCTCGCATCTTCCCGGGACCGGGTGAAGGACCTGCTCGACATTATGGTGAAAGATCCAATATCAACTCCGGAAAAAACAAAACAACTTGCGGAAGAACTGGCCGGGTATCATGGCAACCCTGTATTCCTGAAGTGCAGGTCGCAGGGGCAACTGGTTAAAATGAACCTGAAACAAATGCTGAGAAAAAATCTTTCACTGATCCCGAAGTTGCAGCGGAGATTTGAGCATTGATTCTTTGTTTTCCGGTTCAGTACAGTAAAATGAAAGGGGTTGCAAAAGCTATTTAATAAACCCAACCATGGAAAATCTCGTTTGCTGGTGGATCACCAAACGTACAAGAGTGCCCCGTTTGTCAGCGGGATAAACTGTAAAACAGACGATGAAAATGGCACTACAGCCGGACCCCTAATCCTTCTCTCCCCCTATCTTTGCTCCCTAACCAAACCCCCAGATGAACCTCGAATTCAACCGCAACGAACCTGCCGCCGGCAGAAAGGGGCCAACCCGACAGGTTCATTTTATTAATTCAGTTAACTATGAACTTGGAATTCAATAAAAACGAAGATGTTCTAAAACAATCCCTCAGCGAACTACGCCGCAGGCTGGAAAAAATATATGAAGGCGGCGGTAAAAAAACCATTGAAAAACAAAGAGAGAAAAATAAACTAACGCCAAGGGAGAGGATTGAATACTTAACGGATAAGGACAAACCCTTTATTGAGATTGGCGCCTTTGCCGGTTATGATATGTATGCCGAACAGGGCGGTTGCCCCGCGGGCGGCACGGTGGCCGGTGTGGGTTATGTAAGCGGCCGCCAGTGTGTGATACTCGCCAACGACCAAACGGTGAAGGCTGGTGCATGGTTCCCTATTACGGGTAAAAAGAATCTGCGGTTGCAGGAGATAGCGATGGAAAACCATCTGCCGGTTATTTACCTGGTGGACAGCGCCGGGGTGTTCCTGCCGATGCAGGATGAGATATTTCCGGACAAAGAACATTTTGGCCGCATCTTTCGCAACAATGCCGTCATGAGCGGCATGGGCATCACACAGATAGCTGCGGTGATGGGCCCCTGCGTGGCGGGCGGCGCTTACCTGCCCATCATGAGCGATGAAACACTGATGGTAGAAGGCAATGGTTCCATCTATTTGGCCGGGCCCTACCTTGTAAAAGCCGCCATCGGTGAAGACATTGACAACGAAACCCTCGGCGGTGCGGTAACACATACGGAGATATCGGGCATTGCGGATTATAAGTTCAGGACCGAGCAGGAATGCATGGATCATATCAAGAAAATGTTTTCGATGCTCGGTGAAAAACCGAAGGCCGGTTTTGACCGGATAAAATCAAAAGCGCCAAAGAAAAAAGCAGAAGAACTTTATGGCATTTTTCCTTTTGATGGCAAGCCTTATGATGTGGTGGATATTATTGAACGGATTGTTGACGGCCCCACCTCCGCTGAAGCTACGGCGGGCAAGTCAGGATTCGAACAGTTCAAGGAAGATTATGGTAAAACCATTGTGTGTGGTTATGCCCGGATTGATGGATGGGCGGTGGGTATTGTTGCGAATCAACGTTTAATAGTTAAGACAAAGAAAGGCGAGATGCAGATGGGCGGTGTGATATATAATGACAGCGCCGATAAAGCCGCCCGTTTTATTCTGAACTGTAACCAGAAAAAAATACCCCTGGTGTTTTTGCAGGATGTGACCGGCTTTATGGTGGGCAGCCGAAGCGAACATGCAGGCATCATTAAAGATGGCGCCAAGATGGTGAATGCGGTGGCGAATTCTGTGGTGCCAAAAATTACGATCATCATTGGTAACTCTTACGGCGCCGGTAACTATGCCATGTGCGGCAAGGCTTATGACCCCCGTTTCATCTACGCATGGCCTACGGCAAAGATTGCGGTGATGGGCGGCGATGCAGCAGCGAAAACATTGCTTCAGATAGAAGTGGCTTCGCTGAAAGCAAAGAAAAAAGAAATAACCCCTGAAGCAGAAAGCAAACTGCTGAATGAGATAAAAAACAGGTATGATGCGCAAACATCGCCTTACTATGCCGCAGCCCGGTTATGGGTGGATGCCATCATTGACCCGGTGGATACGAGGAAAGTTATTTCTGAAGGGATCGCTGCTGCGAATGGTAATCCACTGATAAATGAATTGAAGACGGGTGTCTTCCAGGTGTAAAAAAAATGTCAGGGCTAAAGCCCAGCAACTATTAACTTCAATAACCCCGGCCTTAAGGCCGGGGTTATCACAACCTAGTGTCAAAGGGCTTTAGCCCTGATAATGAATTTGCATGGTCACTCATTCTATTACGATCTATACAGATGGCTCCTCCCGTGGCAATCCCGGCCCCGGCGGCTATGGTGTTATCCTCATGAGCGGTACTCACCGCAAAGAATTATCACAGGGCTATAAACTCACTACTAACAACCGTATGGAGCTGATGGCCGTTATCGCCGGGCTGAAGGCACTGAAGAAACCGGGGATGCATGTCACCATCTATTCTGACAGCCAGTATGTGGTGAAAGCATGGGAAGAGGGCTGGCTGAAAAACTGGATAAAGACCAACTTTAAAGGAGGGAAAAAGAACCCTGACCTGTGGAAGGAGTTTTACGAACTCTCTCACCTCCACAAGATCAAATTCAAATGGGTGAAGGGCCATGCCGATAATCCTTACAATAACCGCTGTGACGAATTAGCGACTGAAGCAGCCGATGGGCATCATCATAAGTTACTAAAGGATGAGGGATATGAAGAAAATTCACCTGGCCTTTTTTAACCTCACCCCGCTGCATTTCGGATATTAGACGACTCCGCCTCCCTTTCCTTCAGGAGAGGGGGTGAAGACTCTGAGAATAAAGGAAACTTCATGGGGTGAGGTCAAAAACAAAACCCATCTGCTTCAGCCAAATGGGTTTCAAATCATATAGAGAATGGATTAAGCCAGCGTAAGCGCCACTTTTTTCTTCGTAATAAGATTATACAATACCAAAATCACCGGCAGAAACAATAAAGTAGCAATTAAAGAATTCCGGTAGAAAGGCAAACCGGCTTCAAAGCAGGTTATCAGCCCGCCGAAAGATTTGGCATAGGCTGCCTCAGTGCTGGCCTGCCATACCATAAAGTTGGACACCAGGAAGTACACTGTGGGTGCAGCAACGCCACCTGCCAGCAGGCTGGCATGGCTTCTTCCCCTCAATGCCCAGCCAATTATTGTGGCTGCTAATAAAAGCAGATAGTTCCTCCATTGGCCACCATAAAAACCGGCAAAAACAAACTCTCCGTTAAGATAAAGCACATGGATGATAGCATCGCTGATGAACAGGGCCAGCAAAGGCAGCAGGAAAGACATATTCCGCTGCTTGATAATAAACCCCGAAAACAGGGCTATCGCAATAAAGGGTGAAAAACCAGACCATCCGGGTTCTGCAGCAAAAAAATACTTACAGGCCGTCTGTAAAGTCACCAGGATGAATGTAAAAAGAATTAATCGTCCGCTCTTCATATGATAATGTTGAATGATGCAGCAAAAATAACAGAATTGACCCAATTGACAGGCCTATTTATCAACGCCTGTGGAAGCCCTGAAAACAAGGGAAGGCGCCGCCGCCGAGAGGAAAACTTCCTGCCCCGGAAATACTGCAGCGCAGGGGTTGCCCGGTTGCAGCATCACAGCTTCCCGGTCATCATCAAGTTCCGCCCTGCCCTCCACCAGCAAAACTATCTCAGTGGTTGCTGCTGTGAACGAAACCGTATCCCCGGCATTCAGCTCAAACACACTCAGTAAAAAATCTTTTACAGGGGTTCGATAGAATTTCTCAACTCCGTTGAGCAACCCGGGGCTCAATACATCCGGGTGAGTGGCTTCGCATTTCACATGCTTCAGCAGCTCTTTTACATCAATGTGTTTGCTGGTCAATCCGCCCCGCAGCACATTATCCGAGTTGGCCATTATCTCCACGTTCTGCCCCTCCAGATAGGCATGCGGCACACCGGCGGCCTGAAAGATGCCCTCTCTTTTCTTTAAATGAACGAGGTTGAATAAGTAAATGGAAAAAATGCCCCTGTCTATATTTCCGTCTTTATTAAAAGTCTTTGCAGCACGGGCCGCCCAAAAATCTTCGTCGTACCGGTCCGTTTCGCTGTCTTTGTAAACGGAAGAAAGATTATTGATCAGCGGCTGCAAAATCCGGTTTACTTCTGCCTGCGGCATCTCCATTACATGGCGATAAAGGCCAGCATAACCCGTCTCATTAAAAAAAGGCAACAATTCCCGTAACTCCACCACATTCAGCAGTGTATAAACCATATCTTCTGCAGGTTTAAAGCCATGCAGCAGCCAGAAATCGCTGAGGGCCACAATCAGTTCGGGCTTATGGTTATCATCCCTGTAATTTCGGTGGGGAGCATTCAATGGGATGCCTTCTGCATTTTCCCTGGCGAATTCTTTTTCGGCTGCTTCTTTGGATGGATGCACCTGGATGGAGAGCATGTCTTTTACATCCAGCAGCTTGAAAAGAAAAGGCAGCTGACCTGCTATAGACGACAGTGGGGTAAACATGGCCCCACCGGTGTTCACCACTGAATCGCCCAACGGATGGGTGCCCATCCAGTATTCGGCAAAAGGTTTGTTTTCTTTATTTCCCTCTTTCAATAAGGCGGGGATAAAGGATACACCTCCCCAATCATAATGCTTCACTACTCCTTTCAGCGGGTAAACACCGGGCATGAATGAATTTCTTTAATATTGAAGTAAAGATAGTACATGGCCTCTCACAATGAACTGGGAAAGGAAGGCGAAGAAATGGCTGCCCGCTGGCTGGTTCAGCATGGCTACACACTGCTGCACCGCAACTGGCGCCGCTCCTATCATGAAATTGACATCATCGCCACAAAAGGAAAATTTTTACACTTCGTGGAGGTGAAGACAAGATACCATTCCCCCTTTGGCCATCCCGAAGACAGTGTGACCAAAAAGAAATTCAAGAACCTGCAGAAAGCGGCCGATGAATACCTCTTCCGAAACCCCGGCCATAAATGGATACAGTACGATGTAATTTCAATAACTATTCACAAAAACGGGGAAGCGGAGTATTTTTTGATCGAGGATGTTTTCTTATAGCAGTTAATGGGCAATAGTGAATGGTGAATATAAGAGCTATTATTGCCCATTGCTTATTGCCTGTTGACCATTGCCATTCATCCTTTCCATCATCTTCTGCACCAACAGGTGCGTGGCGGGGCAGCATTCCACATTCTGCTTGTGCACATGGCTATAGTCTTTAAATTTTTTTTGGAAATGCGGAAAGCCGGCGCAGTCGGCCGGGCGTATTTCATAAATAGAACACTTATTGGTTTTTAATTCCAGAAAAGGGCAGGGTTCAGTTCTGCTCAGCCAGTCCCTGTCGCCGCCTCTTTCCCGGTACAGCCATTTCTGCTTAAACTCCTCAGCAGTCATATTAAAATGTGCTGAAATTCTTTTAATATCCCTGTCGTTAAACCTTGGTGTCATGGTTTTGCAGCAGTTGGCACAACTGAGACAGTCCACTTCTTTCCACACTTCTTTTTCAAGCACTGCAATTTTTTTATCCAATATTTTGGGGGGAGCATTTTCCAGCCGGGTGAGGAAACGCCTCATTCTTCTTTTGGTATGAAGGGCCTTCTGTATGAACGAACGGAGATTAACGGGTTGCACACTGTTCATGCGCCGAAGATAGTCACAGAACCCTTTTGTTTTATCATATAAAATATTTTGATTGCCGAACCGGGCATTGGTTATTTTTGCCCTGCATCAAACCAATAAATATGAGAGCCCTGCTGATACCCGCTGCTGCCATCATTATCGCCCTGTCAACCGGCGCCTGCAGATCATCTTCATCACCCAAAACGTTTTGCGACACCACCTGCCTGCAGGATACAATTAAATTTACCGGCGACCACCCGCTGCAGCCCTATATCTATATCAGCGCCAAAGACTGCAAGCCTGAAAGCATCATCCGCAGTTACAAGGGTATGGGCTCCAGCCTCAGCACCGCATTCAGTTTCGGGGATGTGCAGGTCAATAAAGATTTTATACGCTGCGTTTTCAATGACACAGCTTATGCTTATATTCTTTTGAATGACTGCCAGACCGGCCGGGGCTACCAGATGAAGCTGCCTTTCAGTAAAACCGGCAACATGAGCAAGCGCAGCAGCGGCATTAACAGCCTTGACCCCAAATTTGCCGTAGCCGGTGACATGATTGCCTACACCGACCGGGGCAATATCTATGTGGAGCAAATTACATCCGGCAAAAAAGCCATGATGACCTTCGGCAAGGCGTTGGATATAGACTACGATGCCATTCATGAATTCATTGACTCCGTGCATGTGACCAGCAGCCGCATCTGGGTGAAAGTGAAGGTGGATGATAAGTGGACGGAATTGGAAAAGAAAATCACCCTTGAGTAATTCCAAAATTTTGCCTCTGATACTTCAGCAGCTTTCCTGTCGGAGGATTGGGATTTGGAATTAGTATCTTGTAATTTTTAAATAATGTGGGAGCCTTATAAAAAAGGATTCAAAGCTTACCTTCAGTTAGAAAAATCGCTTTCAGAAAACTCTGTGGAGGCTTACCTGAGGGATCTGGGGCATCTGGCTGTTTTCCTTCAGGAAAAAGCTGTACTGAAAAATCCGGATGCTATTAAATTAAGGGATCTGCAGCAGTTCATTAAATGGATAGCAGAACTGGGCATGTCGGATACCTCGCAGGCACGGATCATCTCGGGAATCCGGGCATTTTACAAATATTGCCTGCTGGAAGATATTGCCAAAAACGACCCCACCACCCTGCTGGAAGCGCCAAAGCTGAGAAGGACCCTGCCTGATACATTGAGCTTTGCTGAAATAGAAAAGATTATTGATTCCATAGACCTGAGCAAACCAGAAGGCGGGCGGAACAAAGCCATCCTTGAAACAATGTACAGTTGCGGCCTGCGGGTAAGTGAAGTAACAGGCCTGCGCATTTCACAATTGTATTTGGATGTGGGTTTTATCCGGGTAACCGGCAAAGGGGATAAGGAAAGATTAGTGCCCATCGGGAGCAGCGCCGTCAAGTACATCAGCATTTACAAAAACAATATCCGGGCGAATATCCCTCTACAAAAAGGAAATGAGGATATTCTTTTCCTGAACCGGCGGGGCAGTAAACTGTCGAGGGTGATGATATTTTACATTATCAAAGACCTCGCAGTAAAGGCGGGAATCAAAAAAACCATTTCGCCACATACGTTCCGGCACTCCTTTGCCACACATTTGATAGAAGGCGGCGCCGACCTGCGGGCCGTACAGGAAATGCTCGGCCATGCCAGTATCACCACTACGGAGATATATACACATCTTGACCGGGAATTTCTGCGAAAGACATTAGAACAGTTTCATCCGGCATTTAAATAAAACAGCCCATCCCGGTTTTCGCGGAAAGGGCTGGTAAGGTATTTGTACTGCTCTATGGTTATAACACG
>JBQTHS010000106.1:0-2901 GCA_052389635.1 Bacteroidota bacterium
GAAAACTGGCCCGGCTATACTGCGGGGAAAGCCAATTTCGGTTCAGACAGTTCTTTTGTGTCAGTCGGGCTGTTTAACAACTATGGCATCCATACATACCGGAACGGAAAAAACGTTGACCGTTTCGCTTCTTCATTTGACTCTGTTCTTTTTGCAGAGGCGTGGAAGAAATCAGGTTTTATTCTTCCCGAGTATTCACTATTTGACCAGAAGGGCACAGGCATGAACCTGGACCGGCCCAATGAAGTGTTCATGTCTTCTTTCCGCGGGCATGTAAAAGGCAGCAGTCAGGTACTGATACCCCCGGTGAAAATGCTGGATGTCTCCGGAAAATTGGTTTCACAAAACAGAAACTGGTCACTGACATTGGATCCTTGCGCAACTGAAAAACCTTTTGCCGCTTTTTATACTGATAACGGTGTCACTTACAGCAGCTATCTTTCGCTGATGAGGGAGAGTGTCTTCACAGGCATGAGGGAGGCCTTGTTTAAGGGAACAGCTGCAAGGTTGGGCGCCGGGCTGAAGAACGGGTCGCCTTATTTTTATTACGCCAAGACAGGTACCACAGGTGACGATGAGTTAAAGACAAAGTCCAAACTCTTCACCATTATTATTTCCAAAAAAGATATTGCCAGTCCTGATTTTAATTTCAGGAAAAACAGGTTCATCATTATCTATTTCACTTCGCAGAACGGCCCGGCCAAACAGAATGAGGAGTTCCAGGCAGAAGTGATAAGATATGTGCAGGAGTCGCCGGTCTTTAAAAAATATATGGAAACAGATAACTAATAGTTTTCTTCACCCGCACTGATGGCAGCGGCCACCTCCGCAGGTACAATACCACTGCTCTTCTGCACTTCTTCGAACAACTCTGTTTCTATTTCTGAAATATCTTTCAGAAAATTATTGACCGGCAGTATCATCCTGTGCAGGTATTCCCCTGCTTTACTACGGACTGTTGAAAACTCATCCTTGAAGAATGAAACCCCGTTATCCCATTGCCTCCTCGCTGTTTTATACGACTCTCTCAGGAACGAATGTATGGACAGCATATTATTTTTCAGCACATCGGGGCTCACCATGCTTTTTTCTGCAATCACCATAACAATTGATTTTATGGTAACACATAAAGTTTCATGCCAGAATACAGCAGAAAAAAACAGTATTGGTGTAAATCAGCCGCTTGCCTGCTGCGTTGTGGAAAAAATCATCAATGGTAATAACTGTGTAAAACTTTTACTTCCCGCAAAGGCACGGAAGGACTCACCGGAAGAATCACTTTCCCTCCGAAGGAGTCCCTTTGGACCATTCCCATAACCCCCACTTCACCGCATCCGGTATTTTTTCACCCGATTGTTTCAGAGTGAGCAGGATATTTCCCCGGTGATGTGATTCATGAGAGATAAAATAGCCAAGCATTGGCAATACCCCTTTCCTGAAGCCTTTTACTTTCCCGTTATCCTTCCAGCTTCTCAGCAGCAGCTCCTCAATACCACTGGCAGAGTCTTCGAGGGCTTTTTTAAGTGCTTTCCTGTCGAACGGCGCTTCTTTGTCCAGCGGTTTATACTTTTTAAAAATGTCTTTGGCGCAGACCTCAAGCCATTGCACCCGCACATTATGTATATGCACCCATTGCTGGTAAACGGTACGGCCGCCCCGCCTGCCCGACGGAGTCATTCCGGCGGGGGTGCTCAGTGTTTGTTGCATACCGGCATCTGTAATATTGTCCATCAGCAGCATATTCATACGCTGGTGTATCTGCCAGGTATTGGCTAATTGTTCTTCCATATTCATATTGCTTTAAATGAAAAGGACAAAGTATCTGAAAATAAAAAATCCTTCCGTAGTGGGAAGGATTTTCAGAAATTTATTTGTTGCAGTACTTAGTTGCCTTTGGAGTTTACCAGTTTTGGCTTCGCTGTATTGGCCGGTGTTACCGGCTTTGCAGCCTCTCTTGAGTCCGGGTTTACTGCGGGTTTAGTTACTGCAGGCGCAGTTGCCGCAGCACCATCAGTTGCCTGGGGTTGGGGGGCCACCACTTCGCCGGTAATGTGTACGATCTTCTGGGCGTCAATACCAGCCAGTTTAATAAAAACATCTTTGGTAAACGCACCAACAGCCGCTGCATTATACACCACTTTTACTTTACCAACAGCGCCGGGCAGAATGGGCTCTGTGGGTTTTTCCGGAGTAGTGCATCCGCAGGAAGCGCTGGTGCTTTCCACCACCACCGGCTTGTCGGAGATATTTTTTATTTCAAAAACAAAAGTTACGGGTTCGTTCTGCTTGATTTTCCCAAAGTCATGGGTTTCAGCATTCATTTTGATAACATCATCTGTTTTGGGCTGGGCAGGCTGTGCCACAGCGACAAGAGTAAATGCAAAAGCAGTTGCGAGTAAAAGAATCTTCTTCATGGTTTACAAATTT
The DNA here is from genome assembly GCA_052389635.1 of Bacteroidota bacterium. GTDB lineage: Bacteria > Bacteroidota > Bacteroidia > Chitinophagales > Chitinophagaceae > JJ008. Next base: position 2,428 of record JBQTHS010000106.1, read on the forward strand.
TAAAAGGTTTGTTTTTTTAAAAAGTTTACAGCGGCGTTGGCAGGAGCGGAACCTTCAGGCGCCTTCCATACCAGGCCTTTAATGATCAGTACTTTATTTTGACTGCTGTTATAAGTGATGGTAATGTTCTTCTCGAAAGGGCCTTCTGCAGCGGCATTATAACCCACTTTTATCTGTGCGCTGGCGCCCGGCGCTATTGCATCCCGGCTCCATTCGGGGGTAGTGCATCCGCAACTGGCGTGCACATCATCTAATTTCAGCGGGGTTTTCCCGGTATTCACAATTTCAAAATTGTAATAAACAGGTTTGCCCTGCGGGATCCTGCCAAATTCATGGCTGGCTTCTTTCAGTACCAGTACATCCTCCGGCACCGCGGCCTGCTGGGCCGTCGCAAAAAAAGAGCCTGCCATCAGGGTGAAAAGAAGAATGATTTTCCGCATACAAACTAATTAAGCGAGGCCAAATTTACGGTAA
>JBQTHS010000107.1:0-1994 GCA_052389635.1 Bacteroidota bacterium
AGGTATCGCATTCGCACAAATCCTCCATGGTCCGCTGCCCCCGTATGTAACAGTATGCTGATAATATGAACTTTCCGGTATCATTATTATACCGCCAGCCAAACCGGGCAGAGTGCCGGTGAACGCCACCGAAGGCCACGCCGTATAGTTTATTATGGTCATCCTGATCCTGGCCTTCCAGGTCGTAGCGGCTGCCAAATAAGAACATTACCCGCCTTCTAATGTCCCTGGGACCGATCAGCAGTGGCCACCATCGAAGCCAGTACAGCGGCCTTGCCCTATGCTTCCCTTTCTTGAATGTGAAGTTCATTTACACCCTCTTTCTTTAAGGTCCATCTCATAGGCCCCCGTATGCCACTTAAAATCTTCGTCCGCCATAGGAGCTGTGCTTTTCGGAATATCGCCAGCCAGGATGAAAGCATTCCACCTGTTTCGCCCGGGAAGCTCACCGTATTTCAACACATACTCTTTCAGTTCCGGGTTATCATTGAAGTGGTAGAAATTCTCGTAGCAATCGAACAGAACGGCGGTATCTGCTACCCGGCCCTGGTTATCCAGATATGTTATTCTTTGTTTGATGTCGCCGGCGGTGAATTTGAAATCTGCCGAGGCAACATATCCAAAGCCAAGTATTGCGGCTACACCAGCCCAGGCGTACCCCTGGATGGATATTCTTCCGGTAGCGGCCGCCCATAACAAATAGGCTACTAATGCGTTGCAAATGACCATGACCACTTTCCCGCCAACACTTGAATGTCTGGCATCATACCCCCAAAAAGTATTGGTGGCCCCGATAGCGGTAAGGATTGATAGCACCAGGCATACGGCCAAAATGACAATCCAAACAACAGATGTTGCTGATAATGGTTTTTTCTTTTTCATGTGAATTATTTTGTGATGAATAAATATAAACCTGCCGCTGTGCTAAGTGCACCACCTGCGGCTGTCCAAAATCGTTTTCGCTTTTCCTTCCTGATCAACTTTTCCATTTGTACCACCTGTTCTTTGTGCAGGTCCCGTTCCTGAATAAGCAGCGCCTTTTGTTCTTCCATGGTCCGTATGATCGCTTCACTGTTACCGTCCTTTGCTGCATAAGCCGCGATCAGGCTATCTTTTACCGCGATGCGCTGGTTCAGCAACCTGATATCATCTGTCAATAGCTGGATGCGCTCCTGCAGTACCGGCTTCTGGCCGGCATCTGCCAGCACCTTCTTTGCCTGGGCAACCGGCAAGCAGATGGTATCAATAGTTTGCGTATGCGCGGCGAAGCTGCTCCCGGTCAAGATCATGAACAGCATCAGCCACGGCTTTAAGTTTTTTGTCATTAACCGCATATTTAGGCTGGTTGGCTATCAGCCGCACCAGCAGTATGGAATCCGTTCTTTTGTGGTCCTCGATGATCCCTGTCAGCCCGGCATTGTTTTCCCGGTACACCCGGATCAGCTCGTCCTGTACCAGGTACGCCTTCTGGTATGCTTCGCTGATCGCTGTCAGGGAAGGCGGGTCTGTCTCTTTTTTACGTATGATTGAAAAGATCAGCAGTCCCATAATGATGCAAACTGCTGCCAGAATCAGGGAAACAATATTGTCTTTTACCCATTTCATTGCACAATTTTGTCAGCCGCTTTGTCGATCGTCACCTTGCCCTTGTCGCGATATTTAAAAGCGATGTACTGAATAAACCCACCAATTACGAATGACCCCGTTTTAAAATAGAGCTGAAGATTTTGCTTCCAGTTCCTTTCTTTCAGGCTTAGAAGTTCTTGCTTCGAGGTGCCCAGATCGATGAATTCTGATAGGATGAAACACACTGAGATGATCCCGATAAGGCCGATAATGAAAAAACCAACCTCTGAACTGATATAAGCCCAAAGAGCCTGACGGTAGCTGATCTTCTTCTCCTTCTGGTAATTGTAAACCATGATGGAGGCCATCAGGCATTGCGCCAGAATGAAGGCGCAGAATACAATGACGTAGTGCTTATTCATTGGTTC
>JBQTHS010000108.1:0-4323 GCA_052389635.1 Bacteroidota bacterium
GAATATGGTATAATCAGAAAGCGGCAACGACGAACCTTTACTATCCTGAGCAATACTTTCCAGCTTTTTATTCTTTCTGTATAAACTATAATTGAAAAAAGCGCTGACAATAAGAAGAGCCACCGAAGCTGCCACTGCCATTTTCCACCACCCCGCAGCAGCAGGGTTCATTTTTCTCACGGGTGTTTGGGGGGTATCTGTGGTGATGACCGGCGGCTGCAATGAATCAATTGTCTGTAAAATTTTTTCATCCACAGCAGCAGGCGGCAATACGCCGTCCCGGAGCATTTTACTTTCCATCTCAGTTTCATAACGGAGAATGGCTTCATCCAACTCAGGGTACTGCCGGCGCAGCTGCTCCAGTTCTTTTTCCTCTTCGGGGGAACAGATGCCCATGACGTAGAGTTCGATGATACCGGACGATATGTATTCTTTAATATCCATTTATATCAGTTCTCTTCTTAATTCAATGATCGCATTTCTCAGCCTTGTCTTTACGGTGCCCAGGGGTATTTTCAGTGCTGCGGCGATTTCTTCCTGCTTAAAACCCTGGAAGTAGGAAAGCTCAATCACATCCTTGTATTCCGGCCGCAGTTTGTGTACCTGCTGGCGAAGACCAATATGATTGATACCCGTATGCCCTCCGGCTTTTTGATCTATAGAAGAAACGTAATTACTGATGTCTTCGTTTTGGCTGTGCACTTTGAAATTTTTGACCCGGGTCTGATTGATGGCCATATTGCGGGTCAGTTTCAGCATCCAGGTAAACAGCCGGCCCTTACTGTCATCGTATTTATCAATATTCTTCCATATCTGCACAAACACATCCTGCAGCACATCGGCAGCGGCTTCGGCATTAGGTAAAACCTGCAATATATTATTGTACAAGGCGCCCCGGTAATGCAGGTATAGGTGCCGGTAAGCGGCGTTTCTCCGCTGTTTCAACGCTTCCACCAGTTCTTTTTCGGTATATGCTTTCAGTTCCAGGCTAATAATTGTTCTGTAAATATCAAACAAATTGCGGCTAACCCGAAACAAAAAAATATTTTTTTCCTGAAAACTATTTCTTTCTTTCTTCTGTAACTATCCATGAAAGGCTTTTCAAAGTCCTGTATCCCCTGAAATGGCTGAAAATATCCTGCGATAAACATTTTTTTTCACTGCCCTTTCCACAGGGACGCAAAACCAAACCGTATGAAACAGGAAACAACAAGAATCAGGATCATGATAATGGCTGTATGTGCATTTGCCGCCAGTATCATACTGGGTATGTTTGCGGCAGCGGGTTATTTATAAAATAACGGAGCTGCTTTGCCAGGCAAAAAAAAGAATAAAAGAAAATTTCAGGTAAACCCCATTCCGAAAAAGATTTTACGCCGCGGCGTAAAATCACAAACCCAATTGCTATGTATCAGGTAAAAAAATATCTGGCAGCCGCATCTGTGCTTGCCGTCGCTTTTGTATCCTGTAAAAAGAATAATGAGATAAAAACTGAAACGCTGACTTTGAACATCACCGGTCTTGAAGACCTGGGAGCCAATGCCCGTTATGAAGGGTGGGTCATCAGCGGGGGCATTCCTGTAAGTACCGGCATTTTTTTGGTAAATGCCACCGGACAACTTTCTCAAAGTTCTTTTGAAGTGGACAAGGAGAAGCTGAAAAATGCCACGACTTTTGTACTGACGGTTGAACCGTTTCCCGATCCCAACACGGCGCCAAGCGATCAACACCTGCTTGCCGGAGATTTCAGTTCTGATAATGCCAGTTTATCCATGGGGCATCCCGCCGCCCTCAACACTAATTTTTCAGCCGCAACTGGCAAATATGTACTGGCTACGCCAACCACGGTCTCAACGACGGATGAGCTAAGCGGCTTATGGTTTTTAAGCCTGGCCACCGGCTCGCCAACAGCAGGATTAGTGCTGCCTGCATTGCCCACCGGTTGGAAATATGAAGGCTGGGCATTAATAAATGGTAAACCTGTAACGACAGGCACATTCACTACTGCCACAGGTGTTGATGCGACAGCTCCCTATTCAGGCCCTTCCGCCGCCCCTCCGTTTCCCGGTGAAGACTTTATCATCAATGCCCCCGCGGGCACCAGTTTTCCCACCAATCTTTCGGGGGGGCTGGCTGTAATTTCCGTGGAGCCTTTTCCGGATAATAGCCCGGCGCCTTTTCTGCTGAAGCCATTGGCAGGCGCCATTCCCAACCCGGCTATGGATCATGTAACCTATAATATGGCGTTGAATGCGGCCAGTTTTCCGGCCGGTACCGCCAAAAGAAATTAATTTGTTATATAAGCAAATCAATAGGCTATGAAAAATCATTTTCTGAAAAAAAACCGGTATCGCTTTGTCAGCCTCAGTATTGCACCCCTGTGCGGCCGCACATAAAACAAAAAGGATTGCTGCCGGAGGAAAAATGATGCCGGAAGGCAGTAGGGTTTATGAGCCGCTGATGTAAATAAAATCAACCGGATTGGCGTAGTTTGTGGATAAAACAACAGGCAGGCCATTGGATAAAATTAGTGTAGCCGAACCGGCCGGTAATATTATCAGGGATAGTAAACTAAAAGCGATGCTGGAACAAAACATGTAAGCAGTGTGGTAAAGGGTTCAAATAAGAAGCCCCGGATTCCATCCTTCCCCGGGCTTCTTCTAAAAATTAAGTATGAAAAAACTCTTGCAAATAACCTTTATGGCGGGATCGCTGCTGATAGCATCCTGCGCCAAAAACACACCCGGCAATGCCCAGGAAAACTTACCTGTGGGCACCACCCTGGTGTCTGGCAGCTTTGTTTCTTCCGGTCACCCCACCAGTGGTACTGCCAAAGTGGTGCAGGATGCTGCAGGAAAGAAGTTCCTGGTGTTTGAGAATTTCCGTTCTGATAATGGCCCCGACCTGCGGGTATGGTTATCGCCCAACAACAGTGCATCACCGTACCAGGAAGTGGGCCTGCTGAAAGCGGTAACCGGCAACTTTGCTTATGAACTTAATACTTCTCAGAATTACCAGGCCAATAACCGGGTTCTTATCTGGTGCGAGGATTTTTCGGTGCTGTTCGGGTATGCGGTTTTACAGTAATATGCAGTGGTAAAAAACAACAGCAGGTATCCACCCGGCTATTGTACAGCAAGCCAGGAAAAAAGACTGAAAATTGCCTGGGTTTTTACACAGTTCATGTTGTATGCAGCTATTTTTGTGCTGCCACTTTCATAATTCCCATAATTGAAAATGTTCCGTCTGCTTTTAGATAATATTCGTCCTTGTTTGTTTGCTGGTTTTTTACAATTTCATATTCCAGTGTCAATACATAACCAGGGTTATACTTATTTATAAGACTGTCGTCTACCAGAGTTTTTGCTAAGAATGTTTTTATTTCTTTGGACGCTACCTCCATCATTATAACCTCATACAGTCCTGATGTAAGTTTTTTTTGAGAAACTAACTCGCCACTAAATTTTAATTTACCTCCGTCATATTCTTTTTGAACTAGCTTAGTAAGTTCAGGACAATTGATAAGAAGTTTGCGGTCAACCTCATTTAATATTTTATAAATTCCAACTTCTGTTAGTGGGTCAATACCTACTTCTTTTAAACTTTCATTATATTTTAAGACCATTGCTTTATGGCATGAGTCCAATGTAGCGGAAGGCTTATTATCTTTCATTTTAGAAAAAGTACAATTACAAATCTCAAACGATAAATTTCTAAAAATAATAGCCGTGTCTTTTGTAGTTTGTCCACAAACAGAAAGTGCCAAAAAAGTAATCGTTAAAAGAATGAAAGGCTTCATATATAGTTGCATACAACGGCAGTCTGTGAAAAAACTATTCACATCTGTGAATTAAAAATACTGAAATCTTCGCAACAGATAAAAGCTAATATTTGTCTGACTGGTTATGAAACTAATAAAAGGTACATCCCGCCAGCAAATGCAGTTCGCCAGTTTGGATGAGCTGGTAGCCGCAGACAATCCCGTTCGCATCCTCGATGCTTTTGTAGAGAAGCTGGATCCGATAGCTATCGGATTAAGCAAACCCGGGATTGCGCCGCAACAACCAAAATCAAAAGTAAATCCCGGCGGCGCCCCCCGGTTCAGCGATAAATTGCTGCTGAAACTTTATCTCTACGGGTATCTGAATAAGATACGCAGCAGCCGCAAGCTGGAGCAGGAGTGCAGGCGTAATATCGAACTGCGCTGGCTGATGCAGGAGTTATCACCCAACTATCACACGATAGCCGACTTTAGAAAAAATTATCCGCAAGCTTTGAAAAATCTTTTTAAACTCTATGTACAATTTCTGGATGAGTTGAATT
>JBQTHS010000109.1:0-7245 GCA_052389635.1 Bacteroidota bacterium
GCAGGCTTCCACGGCATTGGCCAGCAGGTTGGTGAAGAGGCGGTTCATCTGTGTTTTATCAGCACTGATCATCACTTTGTTGTTGACAGGATACCATAACAGTTTCACATTCGGGTCAGACTGGTACAGGTCCTTCAGCGAGCCGATCACATCATGCAGGTCAACCAGCTCCTCATTGGTATTACCGATATTGGCAAACTGTGAAAAGTCTGCAGCGATCTTTGACAGGTGGTCAATCTGTTCCACCAAAGTGCTGGCAACATTGGCCGAAAGTTCTTTTACATTATCCTGGTTGTTATTGATGGCTTTTTGCAAATATTGTATGCTCAGCTTCATCGGGGTCAACGGGTTTTTGATCTCATGTGCCACCTGCCGGGCCATTTCCCGCCAGGCGCCTTCCCTTTCGCTTTTGGCGAGTGCATCAGCGCTTTCGCCCAGTTTGGTCACCATTTTATTGTATTCCTTCACCAGTTCGCCGATCTCATCATTCCTGTTCCAGGTAATCTCCTCGTTGTGCCGCCCGAGGTTCACTTCCTTCATCTTATCGCTGATGATGGCGAATGAACGGGTGATGCGGTTGGTGATGAGCAAGGCGATCAGCCCAGCAACAAGAAAGATAAAAGCATTCAGATTTATAATGGTTACAAGAAAATTGGATATCTCCTGTTCCAGTTCCGGTTTCGAAGTGAAATAGGGAATATTGATATAGGCATACACCCTTCGCTGCTCATCCCTTACCGGTGAATAGATGCTGAGGTAAGAGAAGTTCCCAATCCTTTCTTCCTGCGCATGCTGTACATGCCGCAGCCTGTCCAGGTGGTAGAAGGCAGCAGGATCAATCTTTTTACTCAACACCCCTTTGGTGTAAACATTAGCCTCAGAAGAAACCTGCAGGTTGCCCTCAAGGTCATAGACGTTCACATCCACGCCATGTATATCGGCCACTTCATTCACCAGGTCCTGCAACTGGAAATTGGAGACAGAATCATATAGTTTCACCACATCGTCAAATGTGGTATGGTCGGAAAGCTTTTTCTCCATTTCATTCACCATGATCTTCATGGTGCGGCTCAGTTTGTCACTGTTGTTCCGGTTGTAGCGGCTGATAAAGAAAGAAATAGTGGCAGCTCCGATGATAAGAAAAGAAAACACACTGATAAAGATGATGGTTCCATGCACCTGGGAGCGGATGTTGAGCTGCAGCAGCCTGCGCAAACCCGTCCGGTCGTTAATGGCTTTGAGTATAAAAGCGATCAGCTGTACTAAAGCCACCAGGAAAAGAAAAGAACAAAAAATGTAGGAAAAAAGGGTAATAGCTTCAATGAAAGTTTCTTTTTTACGGGCTATCACAATGGTTTTTTCATTACTGGCTTTGTACCAAAGTTCATCAAAGTCAATATTTGTATGCGGTTCGAATTCTTCCCTGGGTTTTTCGCCCGGTTCCAGCGAAGTGGCAAAAGGATAATTGCCCGGCGGCGAAACAAGGCTGTCATTCACATACACGGCGATAGAATAGATAGGTGAATTTTCGGGGTCAGAATTTTTCCTGAACTGCCTGAACAATTCCGGAAATAAGGCGTCACGGCTGAAATTTTTGGGATTGGAAACGATAAAGAAAGAACCGATCCGGCTCAGCGAAGTGTCAATCACATCCCGCCGGGTGATGTAGTTAAACTTATCATACGAAGCTTCGTAGTAATACAGCCCTTCAATATCCGTTGGTCTTGCCTGTACCGTCAGGATGGTGTTCAGCGCCTCATAACTGATAAGGTCTTCGTTGTAAAGCGGTTTATCGTTTCTATCATACACATAAAGCCGGGTGTCGTACTTGTTCAGGTAGCCGCTGTAGTTTTCCCTGATGATGCTGTCACGGATCTCCTTACCTTCTTCTTCATCCGAAAAGCGTTGAAAATTATCGGCCAGGAAATCATTGTCGAGGTACTGAATGGCAATGCTCATCAGGTTTTCACTGGAAGGGTCTGTCTGCAGCGCTATCTTTTCCGCCATCCTTTTTCTTTTCTCCCATTCTGCTTTATTGATCTCCCGGAGCATGATGACCGCAATGGATACAGAAAAGACAAATATCCAGGAAAAGATACTGACTATATTAATACGGAGCCGGTTGAAGATAACCCCCCGCCGGTTTATGAGCCAGGTATAAACCAGCAGCCATGTCAGTACAGGAATGTAAAACAATACTTCAGACCGCCCGGCAAGGGTGGTGAGGTAGAGTAATCCGGCAAAGCCGATGACGAAATACACCAGGATTTTTCTTCCGGCAAACAACGGGAAGATGAGGCGGAACAACAACTGTGACAAATAATAATAGGACAATGAGAGCAGCGCCAGCACCACAAAACCTACAACGGTAAATTCATTGAGGCTGAAAAAATCCGTCACATCAAAGGATATTTTCGAATCGGCCACCAAACTCCGGATGACAGTAGCCAGGAAGAAAGTGGAAAATATCAACAACAACGAGGCGGCAACCCCCGATATCCATCGCAGCTGAACAGAAAATCTTTCGACAAGGTTTTCCCGGTGCTGCAGTTTTGACCAGGCAAACAGCGCCACCCAGCAAAGCAGCAGGGAATTGATGAGCAGGTCGCCCAGCGAACGCTGCACCGGGTTGAAACCATAATAACCGGGGTTGAACAGTTCAAACTGCCGCAGGTTGAGCAGTGCTGGAAAATAATAAGTGGACAAGCGCATTAATAACAGTAATAACGCAAGCAGCCCGACGCCTCTCCAGGGCCCTTTTTGGCGGACAGTTGTTTCAGCCAACTTGTGAAAGAACAGGAAGAGAAACAGCATACCGCAAAAACGCAGCAATACGGTGAGCCGGTCATTGAACGGCACAGCGCCTGAAACTTTTTTATCCAAATAGAAAAGGATCTTTCCGGATGCAGTCCTTACCTGGAATTCGGTGATCTTTTTGGCGATCAATACTTTTTTTTCAGCAGCATGGCTGTAAGTGAACTGCTGGGGCAGGTAGTCGGTTTCAATAAAAAACTGTGACCGTACCAGGATCATGGCATAAGCCTGTATGCCACCCGCCAGTGTTTTCTTAACAGTATAATAGTAGCCGTTGGAAAACTGGGAGAAAGACTCACTGTCACCCGCAGCCAGCAGTTCCGCCGGGGGAATTATCATCTGTTCATTCCAGAACACCATTTCTGTTGCGCCAAAATCTTTCCCTTTGTAAAGAAAGATGCCATAAGGCTTCTGGGTCAGCCGGTTAAATTCCTGGGGGTTTTCCTTCCTGGCCAGCAGGCGGCTGACCAATGATGTGTCATTTAAAAGCTCATCGAAGTCTTTTTGCTGACGGGCAAGATAGTTTTCCAGTTTTTTTACTTCCAGCGAAACAGAAGACCGGTTGCTGTAAAGCTTGTTAAAAACAAAAGACAGTGCAAAAAACAGCGCTGCCAGCACCAGTAAACCATATTTACCTGAATAAATATTTCGGAGAAGTGGCTTCACGGGTCTTGCCGCTGTTGTTTGATGGTGTTCCAGATGGCATCCATTTCCTGCAGGGTCATATCATTAAGGTCTTTACCCTTTTGCAGGGCCTGCTGTTCCATCTGTGTAAACCGGTGGACGAATTTTTTATTGGTCCGTTCAAGGGCATTTTCGGCATCCAGCTGCAAAAACCGTGCATAATTGATGAGTGAAAAGATAACATCGCCGAATTCATCCTGTATTTTTGCATGGCTGCCGTCCCGGATGGCCGATTTTAACTCACGGATCTCCTCTTCCACTTTCTCCCAAACCTGTTCCTTATTGTCCCATTCAAAACCGACCTGTTTGGCTTTTTCCTGCAGCCGCATGGCTTTTACTATAGCCGGCAGCGATACCGGCACACCGCTGAGTACTGACTTCTTTCCCTCTTTCAGTTTCAATTTCTCCCAGTTTTTCTTTACATCTTCCGCATCATTTACTGTTACGTCGCTGTAAATATGCGGATGCCGTGCAATCAGCTTCTCACAAATAGTATGTATCACTTCTTCGAGTGTGAATTGTTTTTGTTCGCTGCCGATCCTTGCATAAAAAACGATATGCAACAGCAGGTCGCCCAGCTCTTCCTTGATGCCCTGCCAGCTCTCATCTGTAATGGCATCCGCCAGTTCATAGGTTTCTTCAATGGTCATCTGCCGGAGTGATTGTATGGTTTGCTTCCTGTCCCAGGGGCACTGCTCCCGCAGTTCATCCATGATCTGCACCAGTTTTTCAAAAGCACCGCCGGGTTTTGTATCCATTTGCTATTTTTTATAGTGTTGCAGCAGAAAAGAACATAAACAATAAAAAAAGTATCAGCATCATGATGATTGAAAGGAAAGCCACCAGCAAAAATTTAATAAATGTCTTTGCTCTTCTTTGCCCGTAAAATGTACGCATTGCTTTATACAGATAAAAGAAGAGTAACAGGGTCAGCAGAAAAATAAAATACTCCAGGTCCTCAATACCCGTCATACGGCTCAACTTCTCAGTTGAAAACACCAGCAGGAGCAGCAAAAAAGTAAAAACATACAGGTGAATAGTAAACACCCCGTGATCGGCATAATAGAACTGCTTTCTCCGGATATAAACGATTTTAAGTATCAGTGCAAAAAAGGGCAACGATATCAATAGCATGTAAGGCAGCCGATGCAGTAAGCTATCCGTAAATCTCTTAGTGGCCTCCAGGGGATTTTCGCTGAATTTCTGTTTGAGATTGATGTCCATTTTTACAAGCCTTCGCATCATCCAGCCGTCTCTTTTGGAAGGGGAAAGAGTTTTTTGAACAGAGTCATATTCCTCAAGTGTCCTGTGTTTTGTATCCGTAAAACTGAGGGAAAAATTGTCCCCGGTTTCACCTTTCATCACATCAGCAGCAGTAATGGGATGTATTGTATCTCTGGCAAATAATATTCTCTCTTTTACCCATTTGTTTCCAGTATCTTTTTTCATTCTTTGCTCCAGTTCACGGATATAGTTTGTTCTTTCCTTTTCTGTCAGGGGTTGATTCAAATCAATGCTGATTTCATTTTCAGAAACAAAAAAACTGAAAAAAAGTAAAAAAAAGATGGCCGATGTAAAGACATACAGGCGGATTGGGTGCAGGTAACTGGCCCTCCGGCCTTTCATATACTCTCCGGACAAAAACCCGGGTTTGAAAAAGAGATCCTTGATTGTTGTAAAAAAACTGCTGTCGAAATGAGTAATGTCATAAAAGAAATGGGTGACCATATGCCAGAAAGTTTCCTTTGGCACGACGTTCTCCTGCCCGCAGTTATGGCAATAATGGCCCTGTACAATGGCGCCGCAGTTCAGGCAGTCTTTTTCCTTGCGCTGGGGTATATGGGACAATGAAAATTTTTCTTAAAAATACTACTACGCCAATACAAAGGAGATAATTTCTTTTGATTTTTATCGTTTTTCTGCTTTGCTGCCTTGAAAGGGCTTCGCAGTACAAGTAAGTACAAAAAATACAAAGCAGCCTTTCTTTTCCTTTACACGTCAATTCAGGTAACTTTGAGCCGGGAAATAATATTGCCAGCATGAAAATATCTTTTGTACTGATCGTCTTTCTGTCCGGTTTTTCCATCCGTGCCCAGTATTATTACAATGATATTGCCGGTACTATGGAAACCAACCGCCTGATGCAAACCTACCTGGCCAATAAAGTGAGGATGGTGACAGCCAGCGGGATTGATGCCAACGGGGTAAAAGCAACTGATTTTGCCGAAGTGCATGAAGTAAGGGACAACGGTAAGACACTCAAAACAAGTTCCCGGTCAGGCGGCAGTTACACCGCTTTTTACAACCGCTTCGATGAACAGAACAGGCTTATCAGCATAACGGATACCTCTGCTGCTGTGCAAAACACCACCACTTACCAGTATGATGCGGCGGGAAGAGTCATCAAAATGCAAAACACCGTCCGTGACAGCGCCAATGAATTTAACCAGACAGAAGTGCACCAGTGGACCTATACTGCTGCAGGCAAGCCGGAGAAAATGTGGCGTACTATCAATGGCGGCGACAGCCTGGAAATAAGGTTTGTGCCGGATGAAAGCGGCAACCCGGGGGAAGAAGTGAATTACCGGAGAGGATATGAAACCGACCGGCTTTACTACTACTTCGATGAAAAGAACAGGATCACAGATATAGTCCGGTATAATAAAAAGATTAAAAAACTTGTACCGGATATAATCCTTACTTATGATGACAATGACCGTATCATCCAGAAAATAACCATCTCCCCCGGCGATAATTACGGCCGGGTGACCTGGGTGGGCTATGTGATATGGCGATACATCTACAATGACAAAGGGCTAAAGACCAAAGAGGCGCTTTTTGACAAGGAGCAGCAACTGACAGGCAAGATCGAGTACAGTTATATCTTCGGGCAATAGACTGAATTTAATCATTGAACCAGCTGACCATCCTCAACCACTGAGCAGACCACCACCCGGTAATTTACATACTGAATCAATATCTCATGCCCACAGAAAATTTTCTGCTGCAATACTGGCAGGAACAAAGTCTTGTTTTCCTGCAAAACCTGTCAATCATTCGTCAAAAGCCCGGGAAGAAAGCCGTTCATGACATCCGGGTGGCGATAAAAAAATTGAAAAGTTCATTGGCACTGGCCAATACAGTTGGGCCAGGAGACGAAGAGAAGAAGTTTGAATTGATCCAGCAATTCTTCCGGATCTCCGGCAAGCACCGGGATGTGGATACTTGCCTGTTACTCCTGCAAAGGCTGGCCAAAAAGGAACAGGTGACGGTTCCCTCATTGACACAGCACTTCAAAAAAATATTGCCAATCACCCGTAAGGCCATGCAATCAGCTGCTGTTGATGATCATGAAGCAGAACTGGCTTCCCTTTCGGGCTGGATGCACTCCTCTTTATCCTCCTTTTCAGATGAAACAATTGCCCGGCAAACAGAAAAAATGGCTGCAGACTGTTTGAATGAACTGAACGGCCTTGCTGATAAATTCAGGGAGCATGCACATGCCATCCGCAAACTGCTGAAGAAGCTTTATTATTGGCTAAAACAATGCCCGGTCAACCCTTTCTTCGATAAGTCACAGATGAAAAAACTGGACAGGGTGCTGACTGACCTGGGCAACTGGCACGACTATTTTGTATTACGAATTAAAGTAAAAGTCTTTCGCAGGGAATACCTGGTAAAAGGAACAATAGCGTATAGACAGGCAAAAAAACTGGAGGAACTGGCGGAAATAATGCAGGATGGTTA
>JBQTHS010000110.1:0-3871 GCA_052389635.1 Bacteroidota bacterium
ATATTGCTCACCGATGTGATGATGCCCAAACTGCCGGGCAATCAATTAGCGAAACAAGTCAGAGAAAAATATCCCAACGTAAAAATATTGGCCCTCTCCATGAGCGGCCAGGGCGACCTGGTGAATGAAATGATCGAGGACGCCGACATTGCCGGTTATGTATTGAAAAATATCGGCAAGCAGGAACTGGTAAAGGCACTTGAAAAAATTGCCGGCGGCGGTATCTATTTCAGCGAAGAAGTGCTGGACGAACTCCAGCGAAGCAGCAACCGCAAAAAACAAAAAGAAGAGGCCCACCTTACAGGCCGGGAAGTGCAAATCATCCGGCTGATAGAAAAAGAATACAACAACAAGCAGATCGCCGAAACCTTATTCATCTCCGAACGCACCGTGGAAACCCACCGCAAGAACATCTTCCGCAAGACCAGTACCAACTCCGTGATCGGCCTGGTGAAGTATGCGTATGAGCATAAGCTGATTTAAAAAATACCTTCATCTGCTACGAAAGTCTTCTGCAATGAACATGGCGAAGAATAAAGAAAAGGGAATGGCTTGCTGTAATTGCAATGAAGATGGCGAACGGCAAATTCTTGATTATCAATTTTGAAAATTTGGAAAGGGGCTTGATAGTGTCGTATATTTATGTGTAATCGGTAATCTAATGCGTATTTTCAGCACCATATTACTAACAGCTATTCTCCCTATATTAATCCAATGTAAGCCCAAGACTGCAGAGGGTACGCCAGTTCCACACATACGATTTGAAATCCCACAACAAGATTTGGGCCCTTCTGACCTAGTAGTATTTGAAGCTGCAAATTCCATTTATGGCACCTGGTGTTACAACTCCACGAGTTTGTTTTATAATTGTAGAATTAAAATAAATAAAGACGGCACTTTTCAATATTTCGATCAAAGTTGTTTCGGAAAGAGATTCACCGAAGGAAATTGGACTAGCAAAGGTCTCAACCAGATATTCATTAGTGCAAAGAAATACAAAAAGCAAAATGATTTAGACTCCGACACAACACATCTATTTTTTGATAACAAAGCAATGAGATTTGTTGATGGATTTCTATACGACGTAAACGAAAGAGGCGACGTTGTGAATACAGCATATTTTTTTCAAATAAATGACTACCGCTAAAAAAGGGTTTTGCGCCAGCGGCTGACGATTAAAGTAAAGAGCAGTTTTCAAATCAAGTTCATCGCCCGGCTGAAGAAGCACAGATGATCGACAGTACAAATGCACGGCTTTTGTATCTTTAATGAGCTGACGCCAGGGACAGGCCGGCTCCGGAACCCGCCGGCGCAAAGCCTGAACGTTGTCTAAACTCCATCCCAATTTCCAAAAACCCTTTCTTCGAAATTTTTTGGTTGCCATGTACTACTTGCCCTTAGGGCAATTCAGGTACATCATGCGGAGCCGGGTTTCCTCCCGGTTTATGGTATTTCCTTACATTCAATATCTCCGCTTCCTTCTCACATTCCCCCTGATTATAAACATTTTCTTCCTTTTCAGTTAACTGTTTACCCTTTTCGAAACTGCCGCTCACCGCAAGCCAGTCTTTCGTTCGTATATTTGCCACTTGCAAAAAATTAAAACTCTCCTTCAGGGGGTGGGGGCAATATGAGCAAAAAAGGAAAAGTGCTGGTGGCTATGAGCGGCGGTATTGACAGTACCGTTACCGCCCTTATGCTCAATGATGAAGGCTATGAAGTGGTGGGCATTACCATGAAAACATGGGACTATGCACATAGTGGCGGAGGTAAGAAAGAGACCGGCTGCTGCAACCTCGACTCATTCAACGATGCCCGGCAGGCGGCAGTAGAACATGGTTTTGTCCATTACATACTGGACATTCGGGAAGAGTTCGGCGATTTTGTGATTGAAAATTTTGTGGATGAATACATGGCCGGACGCACCCCCAACCCCTGTGTGCTCTGCAATACCCATATCAAATGGCGGGCTTTGCTGAAAAGGGCCGATGCGCTGGGCTGCGATTTTATTGCCACCGGGCACTATGCAAATATCAGGCAGCATGATAACGGCCGCTTTGTGGTAAGCAAAGCCATTGATGATACCAAAGACCAGAGCTATGTGCTCTGGGGGTTGCAGCAGGATTTGCTAAGCAGAACAATGTTGCCTCTCGGCCCTTACAGGAAAACGGAAATAAGAAAGATGGCGCATGATTATGGCTATCCCGGGCTGGCAAAGAAAAGTGAGAGCTATGAAATTTGTTTTGTGCCGGACAACGATTACCGTGGTTTTTTAAAAAGAAAAGTGGAAGGACTGGAAGAAAAAGTAGCAGGCGGAAATTTTGTGGACAAGCAGGGAAAAGTTCTGGGTCAGCACAAAGGCTATCCTTTTTATACCATCGGGCAGCGTAAAGGGCTTGACATAGCATTTGGCAAACCAGTCTTTGTAACAAAGATTGACCCGGACAGCAATACGGTAATGCTGGGTGATGAAGAAGACCTGGAACAAAATGAAATGATTGTCGGGAAACTGAACCTGATAAAATATGATTTCATTTCTCCCGGTATGGAAGCCATAACAAAAATCAGGTACAAGGATAAAGGGGCATTGTCGAATTTATATCCGATGCCGGTAGAGACAGGGCATGCCATGTCTCAGGAGACAAGGCATGCCTTGTCTGTACGATTTTATGAGAATGTAAAAGGAATAGCCCCGGGCCAGAGTGCTGTTTTTTATGAGGGAGATGATGTGATTGGTGGAGGTATAATACAGTCTGGAGCCCTGAGTCTTTAGTCGTTAGTCAGGAGGCTGAAAGAGAGGAAGAAAGTCTATTGACCGCTGGCTCCGAACTCCAGACTACCGACTGAGAACCAGGCAATAAAACCCAAAATGATACGTTTTAAAGCGGGGACTTTCATTCCCCGCTTTTTGTTTGTAGTTTTACCTGTCCGCCGGAGCATTAGCGAAGGCGGGATGTTCCGGATACCCTGACAAACAATATTTAACCGATAAGCATTTTATCCGTGAAAGCAGAAAAACCACTTATGAGAATCCTTTCTTTCTCCCGCCTGTTATTCCTGGCAGTCAGCAGTATTATTATTTTTTCCTGCAACGAAAAAGAGGAGTTCATTTCCGAACCCATATCTGATTATATGCCGCTGGCAGCGGGGAAATATATCACTTACCGGATTGATTCATTAGTGTTCACCAATTTCGGCAGAAATATTGAAGTGCATAAATACCAGGTAAAGCACCAGGTGGATATGCAGATAACGGATAACCTTGGCCGCCCGGCTTACCGGGTGTACCGTTTCGTCCGGGACTCGGCTGGCACACTGCCCTGGCAACCCAACGGCACTTATTTCATCACCTCTTTGACTGACCAGGCGGAAGTATCAGACGATAACCTGCGGATTATAAAACTGCACCTGCCGCTGAAGGCCGGTTTCAGCTGGAAAGGCAACCGGTATTTGCCTTTTGATACCATTCCCGGCAGTCCCGGCGGACCGTATGACCCGCTTTACGATTTTGATAATGATGATGAGATGGCCGACTGGGATTTTTATTATGACGGCAATCCCGCTAATTTCACTTACCAGGGCAATAATTATACGAATGTATTATCGGTGGAGCAGGTGGATGAGGCTTTTAATGTACCCGTTACTAACCCTGCCTTCTATGGTTCCAAATCAAGATCGGTTGAAAGATATGCAAAAGGCATCGGCCTGGTGTATAAGGAACTGGAGCTCTGGGAGCACCAGCCCAATACCGGAAATCCCGCAGGCCCCTTTAAAACCGGGTTTGGCATCACCATGTGGATGATTGATCACAATTAAATTGCCGCTTTGGCCGTAAATTTGGGGATAACCATTTTCATGAAAAAAATTTTAC
>JBQTHS010000111.1:0-3899 GCA_052389635.1 Bacteroidota bacterium
AGCACCCCGTTATTCTTTGTATCAATCCACCAGGCAAGGCCTGCCCAGAGCAAAAAAACGCCGAGCAATCCCGCCAAAAATGCTTTACCTGCTTTCTGATGAATGATAGCGGCCACCAGCAATGCTGCAATAGCGATCCCCCACCATGGGAGGAACAAGCCGCTGATAAAGGAAAGTAAGGCGGTGAGTATTGTTGCTGTCAGAAATTTCATTGTGTTTGGTTAATTGGTTAATTCGTCAATTAGTTAATTGGTCAGCATTGCACCCTAATCCCCAATTAACTAATTAACTGATTTACTAAACTTCATCACCCATTTCACATTCTTATCTGTCCGGTCGCCGTCACGCATAAACCATAACTTGTTATAGTTGCCTTCAACCCAGCTATCAACATAGTTGTCATAGAATTTACTGCCGGGGTTACCACTTTGTCCGCCCGGATAAATGCCATAGGCCTCTGTGGGAGTGGTCAGGTGAACGATCATACGCCAACTGGGGCCATGGCTATGTGTCACAGCATTTACAATGTTACCATTTCCGCCCACATTTAATCCTGCTCTTGCAAAACCTTTCAGGTCTTTTATTAAGTGATAGACAGTCGGGTTTTTGAATTTGGCCCATTCCAGCTTTCCTTCGGCTTCTTTCTTTACCAGTTCAGCTGTCGCTTTTTTAAAAGCCGTTGTAACTGCATCAAACAGGGTTTCAACCTGCGGGGTATTGTTATTATCAGCGAATTTTAGCGCCGTGTCTCTTTTTAATATTTCCATGGTGGTTTGTTCTTCCGGCCAGGGGGCCTGCGGTTTTGTTTGGGTTAGCTCATCCTTCCATATTTCCACTTCCAGGCTGTCCCACCAGCATTGATAAATGGTTTGCCCTTTTGAATCTGGTGCTGCATTCAGATCCCATGACTTGAATATATCGAGGTATTTCTTCTCTCCGGCGCTGAGTTCGCTTTCCCTGATGTATTTTAAAAGAGCTCCTTTGGCATCTTCTGCCAGGCTGTTGAAATAGTTGCCATGAAGCGCTATCATATCCTTAACTGTAATACCCGTCATAGCTGAGAGCCTGTTTTCAATGGTGATGGCCCTTGGTGTAATATAGGTCCCGGGAATAAAATAAGGATAGGTGGAGTCAGCCGGACGCTGGTTTGCGCTTTCTAAGAAACCTCTTTCCGGGTTTTTGACATGCGGGTTCTCTGCTTGTGGAATAAATCCCTGCCACAGGTAGCTGCTGTCTTCCCCCGGCATTATATATAACCCCTGCCTGTCCCAGCGTGCAGGGAATTTTCCCTGCTGCCAGATGGCAATATCACCGGCTTTGGAGGCAAAGACAAAATTTTGCCCCGGGCATTCAAAATTTTTGATGGCTTCCGCATAGTCATCGTAATTCCTGGCCCGGTTAAGTTGATAAAAGGTCATGCCTTCATTGCTGGGGTCATGCGCTACCCAGCGGACAGCGAGGTTGCGGCCCTTACCTATACTGTCATTACCCTGGAATCCTTCATCATACATCACTGGGCCGAAGATGGTGTAAGCCACTGTGTCAATTACGTCTTTCCCGCCTTTTACTTTTATTATTTCCTCTTTACGGGTTGTCTTTTCCCATTTACCGTTAAACCAGTATTCGCTTTTGCTTTTATCCTTAAACCTGATCTCATAATAATCCTTCACATCCCGCTGGGCATTGGTAACACCCCAGGCAATACTATCATTGAACCCGATAATAACAAAAGGGCTGCCGGGTAATGAAACCCCGTAAGTGTTGCTTGTCGGGGTTACTAATTGTATCTCGTACCAGATAGATGGGAGCGACAGCTCCAGGTGCGGGTCATTACAAAGAATAGGTGATCCACTTTGTGTTTTGCTTCCGGCCAGCACCCAGTTGTTGCTTCCGTTATTGATATCAGGATTTGAAATTTCCCTTGCCTTTACCAGTTCTTTTGAACTGAGGTATAATGAATCAGCCAGAGCGGGTTTGACCGGAACGATGCCGGGCTTATCAAACAGCGTTCCTTTGGGGACGATCGGCAGCAGGGAATCGGGTACCTGGGGATAAAGCAGTTTCAGTTCATCCGGCATAAAAATGCTTTTGGCATTGGTATTGGCCAGGTCGTTCTCCGTACCGGATGACAGGTTCTTGGCCATCATCTTTAATAATAAAGCAGTGCGTAGATTGCTCCATTTTTCCGGTTTAATGTTCAGCAGCTTGTATTCTATGGGCAGTTCTGATTCCTTTAATGAACCGATATAGGCGTTCACCCCGTTGGTATAAGCATCAAACAGGGCTTTTGATGCAGGATCCTTATCGATCTCCTTCATGGCATTCTCAGCAGCAAATACCATTCCCAGCCTGCGTTGCTCTTTATCATAATTTATTGCTTTCTTCCCGGCTATCTCGCTGGCCCGGCCTGCTGCCGCCTTGGTCTGCAGATCTATCTGGAAAAGACGGAATTTGGCATGCAGAAATCCCTGGATGAAATAGAGGTCTTCATCATTCTCTGCAAAAACATGGGGCACCAGCCTGTCATCAAAATACACAGCTGCTTTCCCTTTTAGTTCCGGGAAGTCCAGTTCAGCATTGAAGGCTTGCCCGGAAGGTTCGGCATTCTGCCAGAAACCATGCTGGGGGCTTAAAAATTTTCCCATCGGGGGAACCGTTGCCCATTGTTTATTGAGCGCAAATACAAGACCGGTTGTTACAACAGTTGAAATGACAAAGGGAACTACACGCATAGTAATGGAATATTGCAGTAAAATAAGGAAAATTTTCTTCTCGTTCCGTTCAGGCGCCGGCGATTTTGTAGATTAAAATATTTATACCTTTATGGCTCTCCTCCTCCCTGTCCAAACTCCGCATTTTATAACCTCTAAAAAGTCTGAAATGAGAACAGCAACCCTTATTGCCATTATCAGCATGGCTTTTCAAACTTTTGGCAGCATTTATTATCTTTTAACATCACTTCATGTGATAACTTATTCACAAACCGTCAACGAAATCATGCAACCCCTTTATCTTTTATCTAATGCCGGGCTGCTGGTCTTCTTTATCATCCTTTACCAAAAACAAACTAAAAACTGATCTTATGAGTACAGAAATTAATGAAGCATTGGGCATATCCCCTTCTTCCGGACAGCCCGCCAATCCCTTAGCGGAGGGAAAATATTCTTCCCTGAAAAAAACCGCCGGTATCATGACCGTCCTCGCATGGATAGCAGGTGTCATCATTTTAATTGTGGGATTGTTGCTCTTAGATAATGCAAGTAAGAAATCGTCCTATTATGGCCAAGAGAAGGGCGCATCCCTGCAAGCCATTCTGATCTTCTTTGCTTACCTGTTCCTGGCAGTCTTATCAGTTGTTTCACTACTTGTGCAGGCTGGTGTTGCCAAAGTGCTGGTAGATATTGAGGAAAATACAAGGAAGAAGGATTCGAAATAAAGTAGATGCCGCCCGCCCTTTCGGCACATTGTTTTTTTTTTGCTAATTTCATTGTTCATTAAACTAGCCAACTATGGCAGTTCCTGCTGTAGCTAGTATGCTGATCCGGCGCCATAGTTTGTTCACAACAAACCGCCGCAGCGAAAACCTTTGCTTTTCAAAGCAGGTTAATACTCCTTTTATAAACTCCCTTTTTTAAACCCTTAAATAAAAAACCATGAGAATTAAAAATTATATCTCAAGAAAAATAATTGTTATAATAGCAATTGTTCTTGTTGTAGTAATGGCTGCAAGTTTCAGTTCCCATCCGGTACCTCCTGTTACAGTTGGTAAGCCAGTTAGCGACTGTGCCCTTACTGCAGCAGAGTTTAACTCCTGGTTTAATTCCAGCTCGGTATCATTAAACGGAGAAGTTAAGCCCTATATAAGTGGTGACTTTCCTAAGCCAAGTCATTCACCTTCG
>JBQTHS010000112.1:0-11207 GCA_052389635.1 Bacteroidota bacterium
AACAGACTCATCCTGCGAATAGTAATGACAGTAGCCATTTTGGTTATAATTGGCTATGTTATTCGTAAGGAAAGAAAGGACAATAATCCAAGATTAAAAGAAGGAAGGGACATTATAGAGTACGGAGA
Source organism: Bacteroidota bacterium (assembly GCA_052389635.1). Taxonomy (GTDB): domain Bacteria; phylum Bacteroidota; class Bacteroidia; order Chitinophagales; family Chitinophagaceae; genus JJ008. The sequence goes on from JBQTHS010000112.1 coordinate 129, forward strand.
TAGCCTGTACTATATTAAATTCAAAATTGATAGCGTTGTGCAAGTTCGCCCCGAACCTGATGAGAGATATAGGTAACCCGTTTTTTTCATTCCCCGTGGTCTAACAGGTATATAGTTACCTATCAAGACAAAAGGTGGAAAGATAGATCTGCATCAATGCCAAAAAATGAATAAGTAATAAAATAGTATCTACTCCATAGACTGAATCAAAAATGTTGAATTTAAAAACAGCGACACTACGCTGATTTATTCCCTATCTTTTCCCAATGCTAAACCGGAGCATCAGCAAATGGGCCATGGTATTGTTGATCATCAACGGCGTTATCGGTTCGGGTATTTTTGGTTTGCCTGCCAAAGTTTTTAAAGAAACGGGGGTGTACAGCATCGCTGCCTTCCTGGTTTGCGCCGTGGCCGTGTTTGTGATCATTCTTTGTTTTGCAGAAGTAAGCAGCCGTTTCAATAAGACGGGAGGCCCTTATCTCTATGCATTGTCTTCATTCGGGCCATTGCCGGCTTTTCTCACCGGCTGGTTATTGCTCGTCACCCGGTTCATCACCTATGCAGCGCTGATCAACCTGCTGGTCACTTATCTCTCTGTTTTTTCTCCGTGGTTCGTCAAACCGGGGCCCAGAGTGATCACTATTGTATTACTCACCCTGCTGCTTGCCGGTGTCAATCATACCGGGATCAGGAACAGTACCCGTATCAATAATTTTATGACCATTGGCAAACTCCTGCCTTTGCTTCTTTTTATCGGGGTTGGATTTTTCTTTATTCAGCCGGGCAGGTATGAACCACAGGAAGCCCCCGGTTTTTCTTCTTTTTCCTCCACCGTGCTGCTGCTTGTCTTTGCTTTTGGCGGGTTTGAATCGGTGCTGGTCAACAGTGGTGAAGTAAAGAACCCGGAAAAAAATTTACCCTTTGCCTTATTGCTGGCCACAATTGTCATTGCCATTATCTATATCCTCATACAGGTGGTGAGTATCGGTACATTGCCTTCGCTGGCCACCGCGGAAAAACCATTGGCAGATGCAGCGGCTTTGTTCATGGGCAAGACCGGCGCCGCCATCATCGCTGCCGGAGCCGTTATCTCCGTGGCGGGCACACTTAATGCCATCATGCTGGTAGGTTCCCGCCTGCCCTTTGCTTTCAGCCAGGAAAAACAGTTCCCGCAGTTGTTCTCCTTCATTCACCCCAAATACAAAACACCCACCTGGTCGCTGCTGCTGTTTATGGGCATTACCATTGCTGTTTCGCTCAACTATTCTTTTTTATCGGCCGCCTCGCTCAGCGCCATCACCCGGGTGATGATCTATGGCATTGTATGCGCCACAGTGATCATACTGCGCAGGAAGAACCCGGGCCAACCGGGATTTTATAAAATAAAGTATGGTCAATTCATTGCTGCTGCGGGCATATTGGTAACGCTTTGGTTGCTGAGCAGTTCCAAATTAAAGGAGTTGCGGGATATCGGGATCGCCATTGCCGCCGGGTTGCTGATCTGGTTACTGGTGAAATGGGGAAAGAGGAGGGGCAAATAAAACCAGTCTTATCTTTATCAAAAATCAGGGCCGGTATGGCAACAGATATATTCCTGCTACAACCTGTTCTCGAAAACGAAAGAGTGTTGCTGCGGCCTGTACAGAGGACGACTTTGCCAACCTGCTCCTTTTTTCGCTGAACGAACCCGAAATATGGACATACGGGCTGGTGACGGCCGCCGGGAAAGAAAACCTGCGTATCTATATTGACACGGCAGTGAAGAACCTGCAGGATAAAAAAGAATACCCCTTTATTGTTTTTGACAAGCAGGCCAACCGCTATGCCGGCAGCACCCGGTTTTATGATATACAACAAACTTACCTGACCGCACAGCTTGGCTACACCTGGTATGGAAAAGAATTTCAGCGTACCGGGCTGAACCGGCATTGCAAACTTTTATTGCTCACTTATGTGTTTGAAGAATGGGGGTTGGAAAGGCTGGAGTTCCGGGCCGATGCCAATAACGCTAAAAGCGTTACCGCCATGAAAGCCATCGGCTGCGTGGAAGAAGGCATACTGCGCAACCATATGCCGACGGTGGACGGGTCGCGGAGGGATAGCATCGTACTGAGCATTTTAAAAAATGAATGGCTTGGCGGGGTGAAGGAGCTGCTGCAGGAAAAGACCCGTTGAAAATTTCTATATGCAGATTTCTGTAAGGCTTCCCGCAGCAGGCAGTTGTCAACAAAATGTAATCACTCAACGCTTTATTTATCTTTGTACCATGAGTGATGTCCACGATAAACTAACGAGAAGTTACAACATGAGCCGGATTAAAGGCAAAGACACCAAGCCGGAAATCATTGTTCGGAAATTTCTTTTCTCAAAAGGTTTTCGTTACAAACTCCATGACAAAAAATTGTCGGGCAAGCCCGACATCGTTTTACCAAAATTGCGAACTGTAATTTTCGTTCATGGATGTTTTTGGCATGGGTATGAATGGTATAAATATTTTGATACCAGCAGTTGAGCCTTGATTGAGCATCGTTGCGTTGCAATCCGTTCATCTGCATTGCTACTATTGAGCTTTAAAGAAATTGAAAGATTATAATGGCTAATAGAAACTGGTCAAAAGAAGAGTTAATACTTGCTTTCAACCTATACTTGAAATTGCCTTTTGGTAAAATGCACAGTCGTACTCCTGAAATAATTCATTTAGCAAACATTATAAGCAGAACCCCCGATTCAGTAGCAATTCGGTTAACAAATTTTGCCCATGTTGACCCTTACCATCAAGAAAGAGGCATTAAAGGAATGTCAGGTGGCAAAAAACAAGTTGAACCAATATGGAATGAATTTATCAATAACAAAGAGGAATTAATTTTTGAAAGTGAAAGAATTTTGGCAGGGAAAGAAGATGAAACTATTGAACAAAAATTCTCTGCCATTCTTGAAGGGACAGAAAATTTAAAGGGGGAAATTAAAATAAGAGAAGTCAAAACAAGGGTGAATCAAAATGTATTCCGTCAAATAGTGATGGCTAATTATGCTAACAAATGTGCCATAAGTGGAATAGACATTCCTGATTTACTTTTTGCAAGCCACATCATTCCCTGGTCAAAAAATGAAAACGAAAGATTGAACCCTGAAAACGGGATTTGTTTATCTGCTTTATATGACAGAGCCTTTGATAAAGGATTTATTGGCATCAACAACAAATTTGAAGTTGTAGTTTCTTCATTTCTAAAAAAGAAAAACAAAGAAAGGTATTTTGAAAAATATTTTTCTCATTTATCAAATTGCAGAATTCAGCTCCCAAAAAAGTACTTGCCGAAGAACGAGTTTTTAGAATTTCATTTAGATACAATATTCAAACATTGAATTCACCCAGCTCAATTTATGTACAACTGATGAACGGATTGCGACGCAACGATGATGCCATGAAAATATGCAGCTGGTATAAAAAAAATTACTTAAAAACGTTCATTAAAATATCAATAACCGAACAGTCCAAGCATCTTAAACTATATTTACACTTGTGAAACCGTCTATACAAAAATATAATCAATTACTTGACAGCATTGGTCTTACAATTGAACAAGCAAGGCAAAATGCTATTAAAGCAGTAAATACAGAACTGGTAAAAGCGAATTGGGAAATTGGCAGACACATTGTAGAATATGAGCAGCATGGCCAGGAAAGAGCAGAGTACGGAAGTAAGCTACTGACAAAGCTATCCAAAGATTTAAGACAACGCTATGGAAAAGGATTTGGCAGACGCAATATTTTGGATATGCGGAGATTTTATCTTGCCTATCAGAAATGGCAGACAGTGTCTGCCAAATTGAGTTGGAGCCATTACATTGCTTTGATTGGAGTTTCTGATGATACGGCAAGAAAGTTTTATGAGAAACATGCTCTGAACGAAACCCTGTCTGTACGGGAACTTGAAAGACAAATTGATTCTTCTTTATTTGAAAGGCTTGCATTAAGCAAAGACAAAAAAGGTGTTTTAAGGCTTTCAGAAAAAGGGCATATTGTTACTCATCCAACAGAAGCAGTTAAAGACCCTTACGTTTTGGACTTTCTCAAAATACCTCAAAGCCACAAAATGACGGAGAAAGACCTTGAACAGAAAATTATAGACAACCTGCAAATGTTCTTACTTGAATTGGGTAAAGGTTTTGCATTTGTAGCCAGGCAATACAGGATTTCCCTTCGCAATAAACACTACTCCATCGACCTTGTATTTTATCATCGTATTTTAAAATGCTTTGTACTGATAGACCTTAAAATAAGAAATGTTGCACACGGCGACATTGGACAAATGAATCTTTATCTTAACTACTTCAAGACAGAAGAAAATGTTGAGGGCGACAATGAACCAATCGGCATTATTCTTTCAGCCGAGAAAGACGAAGTATTAGTTGAGTTTGCAACAGGTGGAATTTCCAATAAAATTTTCGTTTCAAAATATCAACTTTATCTGCCAGACAAAAAACAATTGCAGAAAAAAGTAAAAGCAATCATGGAAGGCAAGTAACTTGACATAAATTAATTGCACCAATTGCACAACCCTGATGGGCAGACACTGACAGCCAACGCACCAAGTCAGGCGCATTTGCAAGGCACACAAAGCCGACACACAAAAGCCAACCTTGCAAAAGAGCCTGCCTTGTTCCCACGCTTCCGGGACACACCCTGCTTCGGTGGACAGAGACTTTCAATTCAAATTACCAAGGTGAAGGGCGAACATAGGAAGGGTATTGCCAAACGTCACCTTACAGATTATGAGGGGGCCATTGCTGACTATACTTTACTGATCAATGAAGACCCTTTATATACAGATGCATTTTATAACCGTGGCCTTGTTTATGAAATGCTGGGCAAAAAAGATTCTGCCTGTATTGACTACAAAAAAGCAAAAGATGCCGGTGCAAAAAACCTGGATAATAAAATAGTTATGTGTGGTGAAAAAGGCCCGCTTAAAACAAATGCTATCCTCCGGCTCACAAAAATTGCTCCATCAGATAAATATGGATTTACTGAAAAGAAGACGGTGAAAACAGGTACAGGTTCTTTTGGAGGGCCGGCTAACCAGCGGATGTACCTTGACCTGCTGCGGGATGCTGCAGGTAACCCTGTGAAATATGAAAGGACAGGAAGCTGCTGTGGTTATAAATCAGACAGCGCTCCGCTTGGTATTGCGCTGTTTGACCGGTACAAAATAACTTACATTGTTACCGCTGGAAATAGCATCACTGCCGTAGTTTATATTTCCATGTATGATTATGAAGAGCCTATGATACTTTCCGGTTTTAAAACAGTTAACAGGTAATAAACCCGGTTTACTGCTGTTTGAAGCAATGCTGCAGGTAAATTGCTGAACACCGGATTTACCCCGTTTAATAATTACATTTGCCCACTTTAAGTATCAATGCAGCAACAGCAGAAACTCATCATCATCGCCGCCCCATCCGGCGCCGGTAAAACATCGGTGACCCGGCACCTGCTGAAAGCCCTGCCGGACCAGCTGGCTTTTTCCATTTCCTGCGCCACACGCCTGCCCCGCAACTATGAACAGCACGGCGTGGATTATTATTTCATCAGCGCCGATGAGTTCAGGGACCGGATCAACCGCCAGCAATTCGTAGAATGGGAAATGGTATATGCCGGCAAATACTACGGAACGCTCAAGAGTGAACTCAGCCGCATCTGGGACCTGCACAAATCCCCCCTGCTGGATGTGGATGTAAAAGGCGGCATCAATATACAGTCGCAATACCCCAAACAATCGCTGTCGCTTTTTATAGAACCGCCTTCCATGGAAGAGCTGGAAAAAAGACTAAAGGCGAGGGGCACCGAAACCGCTGAATCGCTGAAGTCACGCCTCAGTAAAGCCTCCTATGAAATGACCTTTAAAGACCGGTTTGACCGCATCATCATCAACGACCGGCTGGAAAGGGCCTGCGCAGAAGCCGAAGATTTGGTCAGGGGTTATCTCGCCGGGTAATTTACTTCTCTTTGCCCCCGTACCTCATTAACCAGCCCCCCGATTAACCAATTCCCTGTCCTGCTCTATCTTCGTCCTATGATCTCCGTAAATACGATACTGTTCTTTCTGCTCACCCTGCTGCTGATGGCTTTTTTTGCCGGCATCGAAATGGCTTTTTACAGCGCCAACCGGCTAAGCCTGGAGATCAAAAAAAAACAGGGCGGCAGTTCCATGCATATATTGTCAAGGTTCATTGAATCGCCTGCGAGGTTCCTCGGCGCCACCCTGATCGGTTTCAACATCTTCCTGGTCTTTTTTTCCCTGCAGATCAGCACCGTGATGAGCCCGGTCTGGGATTATATCGGTTTACACCTTACCTATGTGCGCCTGGTGGCGGAAATAGCGCTGGCCACTTTTGTGGTGCTGGTGCTGGCGGAGTTCATTCCCCGTGCCTTTTTCCGTGCCCACAGCAATACCCTGCTGGTGCGGCTTACTTATGTATCTGATTTTTTTTACCAGATGTTTGCCCCCATCGCATCCGGACTGATTGACTTATCCGAATGGCTGCTGAAATATGTATTTAACATACGCCTCGATAAAAATAAGGAACCCATCAACCGCAGTGACCTGAAGAATCTTTTTCAGCCAAGGGAAGACGAGGAGCGGCAGGAACGCAACGCCCAGTTGCTGGAGAATGCACAGGAACTGCACCGGGTAAAGATCAGGCAATGCCTGGTACCACGGAAAGAGATCACCGGTATTGAAAGCAGTGCTTCCGCTGTTGAACTGAAGCAAAAATTCATTGAGACCAAGCTGAGCAAATTAGTGGTGTATGAAAATAATATTGACCACATCACCGGCTATGTGCACCAGCTTGACCTGTTCAAGCAACCGGAAAGCATACAGGCCATACTGCTGCCGATACCCGCCGTTCCGGAGAGCATGAGCGCCTCAGACCTTATCAGCAAATTCACCCGGGAGCGGAAAAGCATCGCCTGGGTGGTGGATGAGTTTGGCGGTACCGCCGGCATCATCACCATGGAAGATGTGCTGGAAGAATTGTTTGGCGAGATACAGGATGAATACGATACCGAGGAGTTTGTGGAAAAACAGCTGGCCGAGAATGAATACATGTTTTCCGGCCGTCTCGAACTGGACTATCTCGAGGAAAAATACGGGTTTGAATTCGGTGAAGAAGAATCCGAAACCCTTTCCGGCTACATCATCAACTACCACGAAAAGATACCCCGCCAGAAGGAACGCATCATCATTGACGACTATGAGTTCGATATCATGAATGTAAGCGATACAAGGATTGAGACGGTGAAGATGAAGAAGTTGAAATGAGGAATTTAATTGGTTAATTGGGGATTTGTTAATTAGGTCTTGAGTGGAAGACCCTACACTTATACGAAAATGCAAACATTAGATACTTTAGAAGTATACCTGCTGGCAAAAGAATTCAGAAAGCAGGTAATAAAAATTGCAAATACATTTCCAAAGGAAGAAAAGTTTCTCTTAACAGCCCAGATAAAGGACAGCGCCAGATCAATTACTGCTAATATCGCTGAGGGTTATGGCAGGTATCATTACCAGGAAGCTATCCAGTTTTGCAGGATGGCCCGGGGTTCCCTGCTTGAAACATACGATCACCTGTCCAGTGTTTTGGATGAGAGTTATATTAATGATTCTATTTTTAATTCATTGAGGGAAAAGCAACAGCACCTGCTGCACAAATTGAATGCATACATCGCCTACCTGAAGCGTCGCAAACAGGAAGATTGATGTGCTTTCAGGCCTAATTAACCAATTACCCAATACCTAATTCCCAACACCCTGCTATCTTTGCCACACTTCATCAGAAACAATGGCATTATTCGATTTTTTAGACAAACGGAAAAAAGGGGAAGGCGGCGGCGATATGTCCTTTATTGACCACCTGGAGGAGCTGCGCTGGCATATCATCCGTTCGGTGATAGCCATCCTCATCGGGGCGGTTGTTGTTTTTATTTTTATCCGCAATATTGTTAATGACATACTTTTTGCACCGACGGATAGAAATTTTATCTCCTATAAATGGTTTTGCGACCTGAGCCATTGGGTGGGCCTGGGTGATGGCCTCTGCCTGAACGGGGTGGATGCGAAATTCCAGAGCAATACAATGACGGGACAGTTTATTTCCTCTTTCACTATTGCTTTTATGGGCGGGCTGATAGTGGCATTCCCTTATGTGTTTTGGGAGTTCTGGAAATTTGTAAAACCGGCCCTCTCCGCCAAAGAAAGAAAAAAAACAAGAGGGGTGGTGTTCTGGGTATCGCTGTTATTTTTTGCGGGTGTGTTCTTTGGCTATTTCGTTCTTACCCCGTTCATGATCAATTTTTACTTCAGCTACACACTAAGCGATAAGGTGGTGGTGTTCCCCAACTTTTCGGATTATCTTGAAAACCTGATTTATACTACGGTCGGCATCGGTGTGCTTTTCCAGATGCCGCTGCTGATCATGGTTCTGGCAAAAGTGGGCATCATCACTGCAAAATTCCTGCGCAAATACCGCCGCCATGCATTGGTGGTCATACTCCTTGCTGCGGCTATCATCACCCCGACCACTGACCCCTTTAGTCTTGCGATAGTTACAGTTCCCCTCTATCTTCTGTACGAAGCCGGTATTGCCATTGCTGCCCGCATCAATAAAAAACAGGAGAAACAGGCGAAGGAGTGGAGTTAAGTGAGGCGGGAGGCAGGAGCGGGAGGCGGAAGTTTCCTAACTTTACAATGTTTCCCGGTTACCGGCTACTGACGCTAAACTCTGAACTTATGCATTCTCCATTTGACCTCAGCAAACCCATCGCCATCGGCAGCGACCATGCCGGGTATGATTATAAAGAAGACCTGATCTCTTTCCTGGAAGGAAAAGGGTTTCCTTTTACTGATTTCGGCACACATAGCAAGGACTCGGTGGACTATCCCGACTTTGCACACCCTGTTGCCAGCGCAGTGGAGAATGGTGAAGCATCCTTTGGTATTTTACTTTGCGGCAGCGCCAATGGTGTGGGTATTACAGCCAATAAGCATCAGGGTGTCCGTGCGGCCATTTGCTGGGGCGAGGAACTGGCCCAGCTGGCAAGGGAACATAACAATGCCAACATCATCTGTATTCCTGCCCGCTTTGTACGGGAAGGCGATGCGGAAAAAATGGTGGCCCTCTTCATGACGACTGATTTTGAAGGAGGCCGTCACCAGCGCCGGGTGGGAAAAATTGCCTGCGCCTGAACTTCTGCCATTCATACAATTTCACCAATACCAATGCTTTTTTGAGTAAGTTTGGCCGATACCCTTTTTATTTAAACAATCATCAGCATGAAGAACAGTATTACCGTTTCACTGCTGCTCTTTACCCTGGCAGCAGCAGCACAACCTAAAAATTCAGCGGAACCCTATGGCGGCACTATTACCAGTGATGATCTGAAAAGGCATTTATACATTATAGCTTCGCCCGGCATGGAAGGTCGCGGCACCGGCACCAGGGGCCTTGAAAAAGCGGCGATATATATCGAAAATCATTTCAGCAGCCTGGGGCTGAAGCCGGGGAACAACGGCAGCTACCATCACTACTATCCGCTCTGGCAGGATTCCATTGAGCAAACCAGCATACGGGTAGATGAAACGGATTTTATGCAGGGACGGCATTTTAATATCGCAGCCCGTCAGGCTATTAATCAGGCCGTAAGCAGCCATGAGATTGTTTTTCTGGGGTATGGCATTGATGACCCTGCATACAGCGATTATAAATCTATGAATGTGAAGGGAAAGATTGTACTGGTTGCAGAAGGCGAGCCCCGCAAAAATGATACGGCTTATGCTGTTACAGGCAGTTCCAAAAAATCAAACTGGAGTTCTAATACCATGCTGAAGCTGAAAGCTGCCGAGAAAAACGGGGCAGCGGCCATATTGGTACTTCAAGCCAGTTTCCCGAAATACAACCCCGAAAGAAAAAATGCCAGGACAACTTTGTACCCTGAATTTGGAACAACAGGCGAAAAGAATTCTATCAATCTATATACTGTTTCAGATACACTGGCCGCTGCCATACTGGGCGATGCAACGCTGAATGAGATCAAAGCAAAAATGAAAACCGGTCAGCTATTAACCACACAGGCTGTTAATAAACCGGTTGCCCTGAATTATTCTGAAGCAAGGTTTAAAACACAAACCAGCAATGTGGTGGCGGTTCTTCCCGGCACCGATCTTAAAGATGAGTATGTCATCATCACCGCCCACATGGATCATATAGGCAAGCGGGGCGATTCGGTAATTTACTATGGCGCCGATGATGATGGCAGCGGCACCTGTGCCGTGATGGAAATTGCCGAAGCCTTTGCCAAGGCCTGGAAAAGCGGCAAGGGCCCCAGGCGCAGCATTATTTTTATGACGGTGAGCGGCGAAGAGATGGGGCTCTGGGGAAGTAAGTTCTATGCAGAAAACCCATTGTACCCGCTGGATAAAACAACGGTGAACCTGAACATTGATATGATTGGCCGGATAGGCAATGAATATCTCAAGAGCGCTACCGATACCACAAAAAAGGGCAATCCCGATTCACTGAACTATGTGTATGTAATCGGCGATGACAAACTGAGCAGCGACCTGCGCCCCATCAGTGAAAAAGCCAACAACGAATACACCCGGCTGAAACTCGACTACAGGTACAACGATCCCAAAGACCCCAACCGTTTTTATTACCGCAGCGATCATTACAATTTTGCAGACAAGGGTGTGCCCATCATTTTTTATTTCAACGGGGTGCATAAAGATTATCACCGGCCAACGGACACACCGGATAAGATTAACTACGATGTGTATTACCGCCGGGCACAATTAGTGTTTTACTCCGCCTGGGATATGGCCAACCGGGATAAAATGCTGAACCGGGATATTCCGCTGAATATGCCACCGAGATAATATTTGAAATTAAAATAGGCTGTCTCAAAAGGGAGTAAAAAAGTATCACAACGAACACAAAGAAGGCACAACGGACACAAAGACTATTAATATTAAAGGCTATTTGCGTTGTGCTCTTAGTGTTTTCTTAGTGTTCGTTGTGT